>CALMKU010000312.1 GCA_937866945.1 uncultured Tolumonas sp. | reverse complement strand
CGTTGGATCGCCGATAAAAACGTACAGGTGGTGTTAGTCACTGGCGGCACCGGTTTTACTGGCCGTGACACCACGCCTGAAGCCGTTGCGCCGCTGTTTGATAAAACCATCGAAGGCTTTGGTGAGCTGTTCCGTCAGGTATCCTTTAATGAAATCGGCACTTCCACCATTCAAAGTCGCGCGCTGGCGGGCATGGCCAACAAGACACTGATTTTCTGCATGCCGGGGTCAACGAATGCGTGTCGCACTGCTTGGGATCACATCATTCAGTCACAGCTCGATTCCCGTCATAAACCTTGTAACTTCGTGCCTCATCTGCGTCGCTAAGGAAACGTCATGAGTTTAACTGGAAACCAACTGACGCATATCAACAGCAGTGGCGAAGCGCATATGGTCGATGTCAGTGATAAAGAGATCACCACTCGCACCGCGCGCGCTGAAGCGATTGTATCCATGTCAGTCGAAACACTGCGCATCGTCATGGCGGGTGATCATCATAAGGGTGATGTGTTTGCGACCGCCCGTATCGCTGGGATTATGGCGGCGAAAAAGACCTCTGATCTGATCCCGCTGTGTCATCCACTGGCACTGAGCAAAGTTGAAGTCGATTTAACTGCCGACACACAACGCAATCAGGTGCGCATCGAAACGCTGTGCAAACTGAACGGCAAAACCGGGGTGGAAATGGAAGCGTTGACGGCGGCATCAGTCGCCGCACTGACCATCTATGACATGTGTAAAGCATTGCAAAAAGACATGGTGATTGAATCGGTGCGTTTACTGACCAAAACCGGCGGTAAATCCGGTGATTTTTCAGTTGAGAATTGATCTCTAAAAACTGAGCGATTTGAATTTGTGAAAGAGAGAGGTCATGGATGAAAGTCTTATTTTTTGCTCAAACCCGCGAGCTGGTGGGGGTCGATGAGCTAATCATCGCCGAACCTTTTTCTACTGCGCAAGCGTTGCGTGAACAGCTGGCAACCCGTGGCGATAAATGGCAGTTAGCGTTACAAGAATCCCCATTACTGGTGGCGGTGAATCAATGTCTGGTGCCGTGGGATACGCAGTTATCCGCCGATGATGAAGTCGCCTTTTTTCCGCCGGTAACAGGGGGCTGATATGACCGATCGTATTCTCGTTCAGCTGGAAGACTTCGATGTGGCGGTGGAATATGCCCGTCTGAGTGATAATCCGGAAACCGGTGCGATTGTCAGTTTTATTGGTAAGGTGCGTAACTTTAACCAAAACAGCGATGTAACGGGATTACACCTCGAACATTATCCGGCCATGACGCAGCTCAGTCTGGAAAAACTGGTGGCAGAAGCTCACACTCGGTGGCCAATCCAAGGTTGCACGCTGATCCATCGGGTAGGCGATCTCACCATCAACGACCAGATTGTGTTGATTCTGGTTGCCAGTGCACACCGTAAGGCGGCCTTCGCGGCTTGTGAATTCCTGATCGATGAACTGAAAACCAGTGCGCCATTTTGGAAAAAAGAACGGCGCACTGATGGTTCATTACGGTGGGTTCATGCGGAATAGGTTTTCATGCATCCTGATTGAATCAGATTTCCCGCTGCGGTTGCCGTAGGAAGTTCAGATTCAATTTGGAAATCGACAGCCCAGCCAAAACCACCACCATGCCCAATATCTGATCTAAGGTCAGTGGCTGACCAAACAGATATGAAACGAGAGCGGCAAAGACAGGTAACAGGTTATAAAACACCGAAGTTCGCGCGGCCCCCAGATGTTTAACACCGTTTATCCAGAATAAATAGCCGAGAACGGTCGCAAAAATACTGATGTAGAGTAGCAAAATCATCGAGAAAGCAGGGAGTTGCAGCATCTCTGTCATGGGTGAAACCTGCGATGCCAGGCATATCACCAGCAGCGCTAACGTGCCGGTAATCATGGTGATTAGCGTAAACATAATGGGGGTCATCACGGTCATCATGCGTTGAGAGAACAGCGTGTAACAACACCAGGTCAGCATGGCCGCCATGATGTATAAATCCCCTTGGTTGATCTGTAATTTCACCAACTGTGACAGATGACCGTGAGTGATCACGATGCAAACACCCAGCAGGCTGATCAGTAAACTGATCCCCTGTTTTAACGCGGGTAATTTTCCTGCCATCAGTGCACTTAGCAAGGTGGTGGTCAACGGGCTTAACGCCATGATCAGCGCACCGTTGGTTGGTGTGGTGGTTTTTAACCCGCTGAACAGCCCCATATTAAATCCGCCGATCCCGATGATGCCGAGCAGGGTTAAGGCCAAATAGTGCTGTATCGTCAGCGTCGGCCATTTTTCCCGGGTGAGCAGGCAATATATGCCTAACCCAGCAATACTGATGATAAAACGCAGAACGGCCAAAGAAACATTACTCATATCAGTGAGAATGATTTTAGCGACCGGGAATACACTTCCCCAAAAAAATACACATAGGATCAATAACAGCACGGTCGTGGTTTGACGTGACGTTTGCATAAGTAACTCCCGTTAAAAAACACTCCGCCAGTTTATTGATTTCATTTATGCTTAAAACAAGCATTTATGAGATCAATGATTCCAATTATGAAACCTGACTATTCATTAGATGACTTGCGCTTATTCTGGCTGGTGGCACGCTCCGGCAGTTATAAAAAAGCGTCGCAAGAATCAGGTGTGCCGCTGTCGACACTCAGTCGCCGGATCAGTGTATTGGAAGACGCACTGACTGTCCGGTTGCTGGAAAGAAACGCGCACCGCGTAACATTAACTGAAAGTGGCGAAGAATATCTGGATCGTTGCGGTCCGTTATTTGACGAGCTGAATGATATCACGCACCAGCTTTACAGCGCGAAACAGTCGGCAAAAGGCAAGTTACACGTTGCGGCGCCGATTAATCTTGCCCAGCAGTGGTTTGTGTCGTTATTGAGCCGCTTTATGCTGCAATATCCACAGATTGACATTGAGCTGAC
>CALMKU010000311.1 GCA_937866945.1 uncultured Tolumonas sp. | reverse complement strand
GGCCACCTCTCGCCATTCATCCATGAGTGTCGCACTTATTATCTGAATTCCCGGGACGATTGGGTTTTAGGCGTCTCGGAACGGCCATTAACAACGGTTGCCTGGATCAGAATTTGACGCTTACTGACGGCATTAATGATGCGTGAAGCAATGTCGCGAGTAGATCGTTTAGCTGGCATGTGAGCTATCGAGTAACCGCAGTGAAATACTTGCTGCTGCAGTGCGGTTATCAACATTGAGCTTTTTGTAGATCTGCTCAAGATGTTTGTTCACTGTTCTGTGGCTCATTTCAAGAATAGTGGCGATCTCCCAATTGGTTTTGCCGAAAGAGAGCCAATAAAGCACCTGAGATTCGCGTTTAGTGAGATTAAGTTCGCGTTGCAAATCTTCTTCTGTACCGCGTTTTTTCGGCGTGACCAAACGGATCAATGCATGCAGCTGATCATATTCTCCGGCATATTCGGCTTGGATCGGCGGGGTGAATTGGTTCAGTTGCAGCGGCTCTTTCCGATGCTCGGATGTGATCCAACGGGCGATGTCGGGTTGAATGCTTTTCCATGTATCCAGAATATCGCCATTTATCTTGCCGATCAGCTCTTGTGCGTAGGGTGTGGCCCACTCTAAGCGACCCTGTTTTGATACGCAGAAGATATATTGCCCTGCGTAATCGAGGGCAAATTGTGCCGACTTGGCCAGTTTGGCGTTATGGCTGTGCACTTTAATTCGCGCCAGCACTTCGTTTGGCACAACCGGTTTGGTGATGTAATCGACGCCGCCCACTTCAAAACCATGAATAACATGCTCTGAGTCGTTAAGCCCGGTCATAAATATAATGGGGGTGGAAGGGAGCTTTTCTTTCAGTTTCTGGCACGTATCAAACCCGTCCATTTCCGGCATGATTGCATCCAGCAACACTACATCGGGCTGCACTTTTTCCACGATCGCTAATGCTTGTGCACCGCTCAGCGCGACTAGCACGGTGAGCCCCGCTTTATTGAGCGTGGCATTGAGCATGCCGAGCGATTCGGGTGAGTCGTCGACCACTAAGACAATGATGTTACTGAATTCAATAATGCTCATTTATCAACTCGTTCAGGTTATGTACGACTTTTTCAAATTTACATTGCGATGCATCGCTGCGTATCGAACCGAAAAAAGCCTCTGTGCTGGCACCGGAATGGATAATTTCATCAAGCTTCTTTAGGAATGCAGACATAAAGCCAATTTCGGCATAATTGATTAACTGTGCTAGCTCTTCACGCGAAGGGATCGCTGAGGGGTCAGCGGTTGCATCCAAACCGGTGGTGATTGGTTTATCCTCGGGTTCTTCCTCAAAAAGCCAGTCCACCGGCAATAAATTGCTTAGCTTGGTCAACAGTTGTTCACGAGAGATGGGCTTGCTCAGGTAATCATTGTGATATTTGGCGAGCACGTTGCTTTTTTCCAACTCATGAATGTTCGCGGAAAGCATCATAATTGGGCTGCGGATGCCTTTTTGTCGCAGCTGGATCGCCAGTTGCCATCCACTGACTTCGGGCATTGTGATATCAAGAATATAAAGATGAATGGTATGGCTCGCTGCCATCTTAAGCGCTTCTGAAGCCCCATTTGCCTGCAGTATGTTGAAACCAAGCGGTGTGAGAATGTTACTCACCAGATTGCGTTGATCGGCAATATCGTCAACCACCAGAATGGTCTGCCGTGCGCCAGTGTAACCGGTAATATTCTGGTTAATCAGAACGGGAACCGAGACCGGGCTTTCTACCGCAGACATCATCATGGTCAGCGTGAAATTACTGCCTACATCCGGCTGGCTTTGGCAGGAGATATCACCGCCCATCAGGTTGGCCAGCGCGTGAGAAATCGTCAGACCAAGTCCTGTGCCTTGGATAGCGCGCGTGCTTTGGGTCTGAATGCGCTCAAACGGGTTAAAAATCTGCTGGATGTCGTGCTCGGATAGCCCGATGCCAGTGTCTTGTACGGAGAAACGAGCTACCTGATTGCGGTAAGTGACGCGGAAAATCACTTTCCCTTCACGAGTATATTTGATCGCGTTATTCAGCAAGTTGATGAGTATCTGTCGTAGGCGTTGCTTATCGGTGGCGATGTAGACGGGCAGATTCACGCAGGAGATGTATTCAAATTCGAGCCCTTTCTGAGAGGCTTCCATACTAAACATCTCGGCCAGCTCATTGAGCATG
>CALMKU010000310.1 GCA_937866945.1 uncultured Tolumonas sp. | reverse complement strand
GCCAGTTGCGCTGCCACATCATCAATGTTTTGTTTACTTTGCGCGGAATGGATACGTCTGATTAAGTTGAGCGCATCCAGTATGAGCAGATGAGCCATAAATTACAGTTGAATTTCGTAGCAAGGCACATACGTGCTGCCCGGGAGTTTCATACGTTTTTGTGCAATGAAATCTTGAAGCAACTTATCCATCATATGCATCAGGCTGGCATCGCCGGATAATTTGAATGGGCCATATTGCTCAATGGCTTTGATACCACGATCTTTCACATTCCCGGCAACGATGCCAGAGAATGCTTTACGTAAATTGCAGGCCAGTTGCTCTGGTGGTTGTTCTCTGCTCAGATTGAGTTGTGCCATATTTTCATGGGTTGGCTCAAACGGTAACTGGAATTCAGGTTCAATATGTAAAGCCCAGTTGAACGAGTAAGCATCGCCAATCGCTTTGCGATAATCACGGATATCTGGCATGGCACTTTTCATTGTCTGACCGACGGCTTCGGCATCATTGATAATGATTTGGTAATAGCGGGTTGCTGCGTCACCCAGTGTGGCACGAACAAAGGCATCCAGTGAGCGGAAATAGGCTTCACTACTTTTCGGGCCCGTAAGCACCACTGGTAACGGATGATGCTGGTTAGCCGGGTTCATCAAAATACCGAGAATGTAGAGCAACTCTTCTGCTGTCCCTACGCCACCGGGGAAGATGATAATGCCGTGCCCCAAGCGGACAAAAGCTTCCAGACGTTTTTCGATATCTGGCAAAATAACCAACTCAGTCACGATAGGATTAGGTGGCTCGGCAGCAATAATCGATGGTTCAGTTAACCCGACATAACGGCGATGCTGGTAACGCTGATTAGCATGCCCGACCGCGGCACCTTTCATTGGCCCTTCCATGGCGCCTGGTCCGCAACCGGTGCAGATGTTCAGTTCGCGTAAGCCAAGCTGATGACCAACTTCACGGGAATAGTGATATTCCGCTTCGTTGATCGAATGCCCACCCCAGCAAACGACCATGTTAGGTACTTCACCTGTGCGTACCGTTCTGGCATTACGCAATATGGAAAAAACCAGGTTGGTAATGTGGCTGGAGCTGCTCAGATTGAGTGAAAGATCGACTTCGAGTTTGTTACTGACATACAAAATGTCGCGCAATACTGAGAATAAATGTTCCTGCAGACCACGAATGATCTCACCATCAACAAATGCGGATTGCGGAGCATTAAATAATTCCAGCTTTACACCGCGTTCACGGCTGATGATATTGATCGAAAAATTCTGATGTTTTTCCAGGATCTCTTTTGATGAGTCGGTCTTGCTGCCACTGTTGAGGACAGCTAAAGAACAATTGCGATAGAGCTGATAAATTTCACCTGCTGCCGCTTGCTGAAGACGATCGACTTCCAGCTGGGATAACAGCTCCATGCTGCCAACAGGGTTTACATAGGTGATCATGGTTGTATCCGAGAGTTAGAGGGTGATGATAATGCGGTCGCGACCCGCATTTTTGGCTTCATATAAGGCTTTGTCTGCGCGTTCAAAAGCATCAGTGATCCGATCGCCACTGCGGAACAATGTGGCGCCCAATGAAATGCTGATGGAGATCCGCTCATCTTTGAAGCGGAACGGGATTCCCTTGATTACACTTCGTAGTTTGTCTAATGGCAGTTGAATGGAGTCTTCGCTGATGCCCGGAAGTAATACGACAAATTCTTCACCACCAAAGCGGGCAACAAAATCGGTGTCACGTAATGCGGTGCTCAACGCTCGCGCAATAACTTTGAGGGCTTTATCGCCGGCCAGATGACCGAACTGATCGTTGATAGATTTAAAATGATCAACATCGACAATCGCCAGACACAGCGGGGATTGATAACGTAACCAACGTTTGTATTCCAACGCTAACCGTTCATCTAATGCCGAACGGTTATGCAATTGGATCAGCGTATCAACCTGTAATCGTTGCTGTTGTCGGTTCAGTCGATTTTTGTAATTCGCCGCATCTTCTTCGGTGGCTTTTAGCCGTTCGGTCAGTGCGGCAACTTGTTCGAGTAATTCTTGCTCTTTACGCTGTCGTAAGAATCGTTCTTGCAGCACTGCATCCATAATCACCAGATGCGCCGGAACAATGCGTTTGAGCTCTGTTAATGAATCACTGCTGGTGACCAACTCACGTAATTGACGCAGTTGGTCGGCTAATTTTTGATCTTGCCCTTTATCTTCTTGCGCCAGATCTTGTGCAATACCCAGACAATTTTGCAGATCAGCATGGTTGATTTGCAGTTTTTCACCGATGGCATGCACAAAAGCAAACGACTGTGCTCGCTCGTAGCGGGCACCTTCAATGATGAGGGTGATTAATTCCAGACACAGTGGCGGTAGATCTTGGCAGCTAACACCATTTAATAACCGGCGACGAATAACAGCGAGTTTTTCTGCTGCTGGCCCGTGAAAATCAAGTTCAGTGATAAGACGCTGTAATTCATCATGTAATTTACTGAGCAGACCGGGATCGATATTGGATAATGACAAGGCAATATCATCAATACCGGTTAAACGGGTCACTGGTTCCAGCTCGTCAGGTTTGAAGGCTGTTGATAGGTCTGTTTGGTTTGCTGGTTCTGCTGCCGCTGGCGATACATTCGGGCGCAACATTAATGCGCGAAACGCCATCTGATAAATTTCGAGCAGGCGGAAAATACGCTGCTGATGATCGCCAAAGGTATACGGTTTTTCTGCTGCCAAAAATTCGCGGGCTTCGCGGCGAACTTTTTCCGGCAATATCGAGTTGCGGATCAGTTCGGTTGTCTGACTTTTAACTTTTTCGCTGGATTGCTGCAACAATTGTTCTTGAATCATGCCATAACGGGTCAATAACAACTCGATCGCATTGATATCATCATTAATTTGCTGGATCTCGGTATGTTTTTCCAGATGCGGTTTGAGTTTTGCCATGCGGTTATCTAATTCTCTATCGAGACCGCGGCAAGCCAGCATCAGGCGGGATATGAGAACATCCAGCGTTTCCCGTTCATTGCCAGCCAATTGCGCCAATGCCTGAAGCTCGTCTTCTTTTTGTTCCAGACGAGTTTTCAGCTGTGTCATACGTGCCTTGGCGGTGGCAATATCATCCATTTCTTATTAATCCAAAAAATTAGCAATTACATTGCAATAGTGGTGACAAACCATGATTAGTTTAGCGTGTTCTTGCCCTGTGGTGACACCAGCAGGGCATTCCAGTCTATTTGCGCTTGTTTTTCAGAATGGTTAACTTTCACCAATCCTTTAGTAATAGCCTCAATCGCTTTCGTTCTCAATTCACCATTGAAAAAGGCGGCTTGTTGGCAATCAATTGCGAATAACTCAACCCAGACATTCTTGCATAATCTATCAGATAATTGCATGGCCCCGGCAAGTGCAATGCCACAAATTTCCAGTGTCTGTAAGGGTTTGAGCGCATTAACCGACTTCGTTAAGAATGGATACTGCACTTTGCCGCAAATAACGCGCTCATTGAGTCCGTATTTACGCATAATTACACCAATGCGATTTTCTATCCGAATGATGATTTCTTCATATTGATCGATAGCACTGTCCGGCAGCGTACAGAGCAGCAACCGGTCGGGCAGCAGATAATAATGGCTCTGTTCCGGCATTCGCTGGCGGATCGCATGAGAGACTTGACGCAGGATGGACTGCGCTTTTTTTACGCCGACCCGGCATTCCAGATCGGTTAACCCTTGCGCTCTGAATAACAGCATCGCGGTAGCGGCAGGCGTGCTTCCCTGACTATCCGGATGCCATGTCATTTTCAGCTGTTGTCCCAGCTCTTTTTGCAGCAGTAATGGTGTGCCCATATTGGTTATGCTGTCGTAATCAATGAGCTGTTGTAATCGCTGCTGTTCTTGACGTAGCTGACGCAGTTTGCGGATATGCCAAAGTAAGGCAATGCCGAGTATGGTCATGATCAGCGCGGCACTGACGCCGACTTTAAAATACCAGTTTAATTCGCTATCGAGCCGACGTTTTTCGTTATCCAGCTCCTGCAGACGTTGTGATTGATCTAACCGCGTGTAATTAGCAAAAAAATCACTCTGTGGCGTATTCTCGGTGGTTTTTGATTCGTATTGGCTGTTCGTAAACAGCTTGTAATTCAGCAGTGCTTGATTGAATTGATTATTACTTTCATACGCCATAGATAACAGCCGGTACAATTCTGTTTCCAGCGTTTTTTGCTCAGGGATCGGTGTATTCAGCATCTGCTCCAGCAACACGATCGCCTGTGTTGGGTTATCTTGCTGGACGTACAATTCAGCCAGCGCTAGCAGAGATAGCCGTTCATAGAATGGCAGATGCTGCCGCTGAAAGAGCCCATAGGCAGCGGTCAGATAGGTTTGTGCTTCGGTAAGGCGATGTAACTGCTGATAGGTTTTCCCGATTTCCAGATGCAGACGAGCCAGATCTTGTGGCCGGGCAGTATGTTGATAAACAGCGGAAGCATTCAGCAGCAAAGCCAGTGCCAGATTGGTTTCTCTAGCTTCCCGTTTCAATCGCGCCAGATGAATGATGGCATCAGCTTGCCAGCTATCATTACCTAGCAGTTGCGTGAGCTCCAGGGCTTGTTCGGCATAGCGGATCGCGTTGGCCAGATCTTGCTCTTGCGCAAATAACTGGCTGATCCGGGTGGTCAGCTGCACTTGCAACAGCACCTGACTCGTTTTTTGTGCTTGTGCTAAGGCGGCGTGGTAAGCCAGTAAGCTGTGTTCATCCTGCTTGGTTAAATGCAGCAGATCACCATCCAACATATTGGCCCAGACTTCCAATTGTGGATTGGGTGTGGTCAGTAATAGTGTGCGAACCTGTGACAGCATTTCGCGGGCGATATCCGGTAACTGGCGATGAATAGCCAGCGCACTATTTAGTAAACCGACATACACCGGGAGTTCGGCATTTTTCTGGTCGCTGTTTTGTAACAGGACATTCAGACGTCGCCAGGCATGGTGCGCCGGGATCGGTTTATCCAGATCCAGCCCTAAGATCGTGATCTGACGATAGAGGCTGATGCCGGCTAAATCATCGAAATGCTGACGACTGGCGATCTGTTCGGCCCGAACTAGTGCATCTAAGGCTTCAGCATAGCGTTCCTGACTGGCATAGCAGGTTCCGCTGACAATCAGGGTTTGGATCTGCTGCCGGCTGCTGCGCAACTGCACCCGATCTTTCACCCGGCTTAAAGAGACGTTTTTATCATATCTGGCGGATAACAGAGGGTTATCTTGTGGTTGCAACAGCCCTTCCGTGATTTGAATGCAACGATCCGGGCTGGCAATGCCAATCTGCTGTGCCTGTTGCAAGGTATCGGAGAGATCGGTCGGATCCATCTCCAAGGCTGGCACACTGAGTCCATTCAACAGAAAAACCAAAGGCAATAAAGTCATAAGTTCATCGTTTCATCTGATTTCTGTTGGTTATCAACACCGAGAGTATGCGACATAAAATACCGGAAAGTGATGATTTACTGCCGTATTAACCGCATATTTTCCGGTGCAGTTTCCCAGTTACTGCGGAATGGATTGATGTCTAGCCCGCCACGACGGGTATAACGGGCATACACCGTCAGTTTTTCCGGCTGGCAGTAGCGTTGCAGATCGACAAAGATCCGTTCAACACATTGTTCGTGAAATTCATTGTGCTGGCGGAATGAGATCAGATAGCGCAGTAGCTTTTCCCGCTCAATGCGTGGGCCTTGATAATGAATAACGACACTGCCCCAATCCGGCTGACCAGTCACCAGACAATTTGATTTCAGCAAGTGGCTGTGCAGCGTTTCTTCGACGATATGAGCGTGGTTGCCTGCTTGTTGCAGCCAATCGCTGGAGAAGTGATATTCATCGATCACGATATCCAGATCATCAATACATTCACCGGGCACGCTGGCGATATGATGTGGCGCTTGGGTTAGCGGGAACAAGCTCACTTTGACGGTACCTTGTGCGCACAGACTCAGGTCTTTTTCTAAGGTCTGGCGAACAGTGGCTAAATCCGCGATGGCAGTTTGGTTAAAACTGTTCAGATACAGTTTGAATGATTTAGATTCAATCAGATTTAGGCTGTTGGTATCAATGCGTACCTCGCCAATGGCGACCATCGGTTTGCCTTTGCTATTTAGCCAGGAGAGTTCATACAGCGTCCACAGATCTTCACCGTGGAAGGGGAGTTGATCGGCTAAGCTCAATGCATCCCGGTTTAACTGTCTAGGCACCGGTTGTAATAACTGCGGGCTATATTCGGCGATATATTCTGTTTTCTGACCCAACGTCAGATTTGCCAGCAGCGGATTATTTTCGTAAGGGGATGCATGAGACATGAGAGGTTCGCTCAGTTAAAATCCAAGTATATTTAATTGTCGGGAAAAACCGTGGCTGATCAAGTTATTTGCGCATTATCTGATGTATTTGCACGTTGGTTCGCCTATCAGCAACAGCGTGGCATCGCTGTTTGTTGCCCAGAGGATGAAAATCGGCCTTCGCCATGTCGCTATGATCTGAAAAATCCGGCGTTATGGAAATGTTGGGAACGTCCGCAACCCGTAGATTTACACAATATTGCATCGGCACTGGAGTGTGAATTTCACCCTGCGATCCATACTTATTACGGGCATGGTTTTGCTGGGCAGATCACGGCCTCTTTTAAAGGGTTAGCGGTGACGCTGGTGCAGCCGTGGAATGATGAGGATTTTGAGCGTTTGCAGGAGAATATGGTGGCGCATGTGATGATGTTGCGGCGCCTGAAATTGCCGCTGACGTTATTTCTCGCCACGGTGCCGAATGAATTGCAGGTGATCAGTCTGGATAACGAGAGTGGTGCGGTGTTGCTGGAACAGCTGGGTCAGCCAAAGCGCTGGATATTGGCTGACTCATTAGCTGAATTCTTGCAGCGGCTTTCGCCATTGCCGTTAAAGACAATTAGCCCAGTTGCTCAAGCAAACTTACCCGCTTAGATAACATGATCACTTGCTGCTGCAATTGTTCGACCTGACGTTGCAGCGTTTCCAGCTGATTTTCAGGTGTTTCTGGTTGTTTTTCAGCGCTCTGTTCATCGCTGTTCGTGCCTGGCAAGCCGAGTGATTGATAGGCTTCCGGATCTTGCTTCCAGCGTTGTATGGCGCTGATCAGCGTGGCCATCGGCACGGGTTGGCGCAGGCGTGATTTGACCAGTGCGGTAGTGGGTGTTTGACCGTTTGCGGCCAGCTGGTTAGCAATACGGAAAATATCATCCATCAGAAAATCCAAGCTCCTCGTTGAGTGAAAGTATTAGTGGCGTTGTCGCTTTTGTGGAAACGGGATCACGTTGTTGTGTTCTGGAGTTACCGGCGCTGAATCGTTGGTTTCATGATTTGTTGGCATATTGATCACGATACCGGTGCGCACTGGCTCTGGTTCACGCTGGTTGGCTGGATTAACCCGAAAAACCGGTTGCTGCAGGCCGACCAGATAGAGTTCGCCTTCTTCTTTACCAACGCCATCCACACTGTATTCAAACACAAATGCATTCGCCTTTTGCGTCACGCGTGACAGGCACAGTGGGATGCCGAAGGACTGGCGCGCAATGCTCAGCAGTTGCAGATCTGTATTCTTGCAATAATGCTTGATTAACCGTTCCGCCAGCTCTGATTGTTGACGGCGCTGCCAGCATTCCGCCCCAATCAGGCAAATTAAAAATAACACTAATAGATCTGTCATCGCATCTCTACTCAGTAAAAAATGGCGGTAGTGATATATTAGCCGGAATTTAACCGTAACAGGAAATTGGTGTGTGTTATGTCGCGACAAGTTGTGTTTTTGCTAAAAGAGCTGGAATTTACATTACAGCGTCTGCAGTTATGGCAGGACGATGCACCTTCTGAAGCCGCATTGGCCAGCACTCAGCCGTTTGCGCTGGATACGCTGGAATTTCACCAATGGTTACAGTTTATTATGTTGGAACGTTTTCGAGTCATGTTGGCAACGGGTGAAGCATTGCCCACTGCAGTTGCGATTTATCCGATGGCCACCGAAGTTTATAAAAATAAACTGAAAGAACATGCCTTACTGTTAGATGTATTGGCTCGTCTGGATGAAGAGCTCAGTGGAAAACCGGTTGATCGTCTGCAATGAGTCTGCAAATTCTTTATCGTGATGAACATCTGATTGCCATCAATAAACCGGCCGGCCTATTAGTGCATCGCAGCTGGCTGGATAAAGGTGAAACGCAATTTGCGATGCAGATGACGCGTGATCTGATTGGTCAGCATGTGTATACCGTGCACCGGCTCGATCGGCCGACCTCTGGCATTCTGTTGTTTGCGTTAGATCCTGAAACGGCTCGTCATCTCACGGATGCCTTTGCGACACACCGGATGCAAAAAGAGTATCTGGCGCTGGTACGCGGCTGGGCGCCGTTACAACAATTTCTCGATTATCCGCTCAAGGAAGAGCTGGATCGGATCGCCGATAAATTTGCTGACCCGGATAAACCGGCGCAACCGGCCAAAACCCATATCCGCTGTATCGCGCGCATCGAATTGCCGTTTGCCGTATCACCGAAACACCCAAGTAGCCGTTATAGTTTAGTGAAACTGCTACCGCTGACCGGGCGTAAACATCAACTGCGACGGCATCTGGCACATTTGCGTCATCCGATTGTGGGTGACACCTCACACGGCGATGGCAGGCATAACCGCTTTTTCCGCGAACAGTTTGAGTGTGCGCGTTTGATGTTGCATCACCAACGCCTGAGTTTCCGCCATCCTCACACTAACGAATTGATCGTTATTGATGCGCCGTTAGATGATAACTGGAACAGGCGATTGAATGAATTTGGCTGGTCGGCGTGAATTTTTGTATATAAAGCCAGAAACCTACATTTTGTCTGCCATTTTTGGGGCATAAATTGATGCTTTAATAGCCATAAAGTAAGTATGGATATCTGGCCGCTGTTCTATAAAAAATGATATTGTGATCACAATCACGGAAGAATTGCGATCCTTATCAGCGATGACTAAATTTTCCAATCAGATCAGCCTGCGTACTGCCATCTTTGCCTTCTTCTTTTTGCTGCTCTCTCTTTTGGGAGGCGCGCAGATATACATCAGTTATGAGGGTAGTTTAGAGCGCTTACAAGAACTGTCTAAAACCCGGCTGGAATCGGTCGCGGAAAAAGTGGATAACCAGCTCACCCGGGATTATTTTCTTTCCGCCCGTTTGTTAGATGAACACGACATGCGCACAAGCAGTGTGTTGCCACTGTTTTTTGCACAGTTAGATATCAGTGACCGTTTTGGCTCACAAACCCAGATCATTTTGCTGGATCAGGATTTAAACCTGATGAGCAGTAATCATCCGCCACGCGAACTCACCCCCACTGCTTACCCATACGGTATAAACATCAGCCAATTTACACGCGGCGAACTATCACTGTTTGCGCGTTTGTTATTGCTGCGCCCGGAGATCATTCAAACCGGACGGGCTGATTGGCAAAATGCCCGTTGGCAGGTGCATTTGCATCGAATGGAGTTGGGTGGCAACAAACATTACTGGATCGGGGTCGCTGAGCCTTTGTCAGAGCTACTGGCGGATGTATATGCGCATATGAATTGGCAACTCAGTACCATGCTGTTTACGATCGTGCTGGCTTATACATTTGCCTGGTGGTTGGCCGGGCGCTTAGCTTGTTCATTGGTGACGCTGATGCAACAAAGCCAGTCGATGCGGCGATTTCAGTTTGATCGTTCGATATCGCGGGTGAGCAGTCGACTGCTTGAAGTCAACGAACTGGGGGAGTCGGTATATACCCTGCAATCAACCCTCGAGCATTTTATGTCGTTGATCCGTCAGTTGTGTAAGACCCGCGAACTGGCCGCATTAACCGGGGAATTGGCGGCGGTTATCCGAAAATTATATGGCGGAGATGGTGCCATTCTCTGGTTACCCGATGATGAAGATGCCACTTGCTATAAGAGCATGGTGCATCAGGGCAGCGGTAATGCGAAAGCACTGCGTTTGTCCTTATCATCTGGAGAGGAACCGACGGATAAAACCTTTGAAGATGCGGCATGGCGTTGGTTTGCCGAGCAAAATTTAAGTTGTAAACATGCTGAATTGATCACGCTGAAAGATCGTTTTGGCGAGAATATGGGGTGTTTGTGTGTGTATTTCAGTCAGGCGCCGCAGATTGATGCATCAGTCCGTGCGCTGGTGGAAAGTTATCTGCAGTTTGCGACCTTGGCACTGGAAGGTCAGCACATGTTACAGCAGCGTAAAGCGCTGTTTTCTTCATTAATCGAAATGGTTGCTTCAGCGATCGATGCCAAATCCAAATACACTGGCGGTCATTGCCAGCGGGTGCCTGAATTGACGCTAGCTTTGGCGCAGGCGGCTTGTGAGTGTAAAGAGGGTCATTTGACCGACTTCGATTTATCCGATGATGAGTGGGAGGCATTACATATCGCGGCGTGGATGCATGATTGCGGTAAAGTTACTACACCGGAAGCGATCGTGGATAAAGCCACCAACTGGAAACGGTACATAACCGTATTCATAAGATCCGCACTCGCTTTGAGGTGTTAAAGCGCGACAAACAAATCAGTGCACTACAACGCCAGTTAGCCGGTGAGGCGGAAGCAGATCTTCGCGTTTGGTTACTCCAGGAATGGCAGCGGCTGGATGACGAATTTGCATTTGTCGCAGAATGTAATCTGGGGCAACAGCGGATCGGCATCAAAGAAGCGGCACGTCTGGATATGATTGCCGGACAGCGCTGGTGGCGCACGCTGGATGATACGTTAGGTTTGTCGCACGAAGAGTTAGCGCGTAAATCACCAGCGCCATTACCTTGCAGATAAACCGGAACATCTGATCCCGCATTTTGGTGATTATTCTAAGCACAAGGATTTAGCCATTGGCGTGCAACGTGACATTCCAACCTATAAAGCCAATCGAGGCGAGTGTTATAACCTGAAAATCGCGCAAGGCACGTTAACCAACGAAGATCGCTTTAAAATTAACGATCATATCGTGCAAACCATCCAGATGCTGAATCAATTACCGTATCCTAAACATCTGAAATCAGTGCCGGATATCGCGGGAGCACATCATGAACGCTTGGATGGTAAGGGGTATCCGCGCCAGTTAGCGGCAGCGGATATTCCGCTGACTGCTCGTATTCTGACGATTGCCGATATTTTTGAAGCTTTAACCGCAACAGATCGACCGTACAAAAAAGCCAAAACACTGGATGAGGCATTAACTATCATGCAGCAGATGGCGCAATCGGGGCATATTGATCCTGAATTGTTCGCGTTATTCCTGCGTACGGGCATCTATCTGGATTATGCGCAGGTTTATCTGCCGCCAGAACAACAGGATGACGTGGATGTTAGTCAAATGGTTGCGGCATTATAAGTACGCCGTAGCGGCTGTGCGTTACGGCGCCAGTTTTTCATCCGGTTTTAATTTGCAGCCAGAAACTACTTAGCGGCCAGAAACCCGATGTCTTTTTCGCGGTAAGGTTCTTCATTATGGCTGAATTCCCGATCCGGGAAGGCAGCGAGTGATTCTATCTGATGCCACGGAATAAAGATGGCAGCATGGTAAACATCGGGTGGGATAGAGAAGAAATCCTGCGTTTGCCACTCTTTGTTGTCGACCCAGATCCCAGCGGTTTCAACACCGGCTAAGCGAACGTAATAGTGCGAACAATCCGGATCGTTCGGTTGGATCAATGACTGCGCACTTGTTACATAACCCGGCATGAATTTAACCAAAACGATCTTTCCTACATATTCAATCATGAGATGACTCGTCATTAACACCTTGCTCTGTGAAGAATTTATTTCGTGCAACACGCCGTGTCTTTTTCATCACAGATGGCGGATGAAACAGCAAGAACAAACAGTGGCTTCTTCTTAAAGCATAGATTCAGATAAAACAGGAGGAGAAAAGATTTTTCTGCAACAGCAGCTGGGCGCTGATCATAAGAACCGTCCACGCCTTATGCGTGGACGGTTGGAAAGAAGATTATGCGCGTTGAGCGTGGTTGTTCGCTTCCGCCACTGCAACGGGACGTTGCACACGCGGAGTAGCATACCAGTAGCCTAAGCCCATGAATAACACACCCGAAACGGTGTTACCCAAGGTGACCCAAAGCAGGTTATAACCAATACCTGATAAGGTATATTCCGGGGTATGTGCACCAAACCAAGACAGTGCGAACAGGGTCATGTTGGCAATCGAGTGCTCGTAACCGGAAGCGATAAATGCCAGCAGACACCACCAGATGGCGATAAATTTAGCGGCACCTTCAACACGCTGACACATCCAGATCGCCAGACATACCAACCAGTTACACAGAATGCCTTTGGCAAACAACACCAGTGCTGGAGCAGTGGTTTTTGCCAGTGCCACTTTATGCACCAGACTGCCATCAATCGGCAGGATCTGACCACCGCCACCCAGATAAAACAGGTATGCGACCACGATAGAACCCAACAGATTACCGGTCCAGGACTGAGCTAGAATACCCACAGCCTGTGTACTGTTCAGTTTGCCGGTTTTCACGCCAAAGGTCAGGAACATGGTGTGACCGGTATACAATTCGGCACCAGCAATGATCACCAGCGTTAACGCAATCCCGAAGGTAGCGCCCATCACTAATGGTCGAATGACCGGATCAACCAGATTGCCCAACGTGAAAATCAGGATGATGCCTAAGCCGACATACGCACCAGCCATCAGGCTGCCGATCCAGAAACTCAGCGGGTTATTCGCAGAGGTGCTTTTGATACGCGCAGCAACCGCCGCGCATTTTTCGATAGTTTCCTGATACATACTTACACGGGCTCCTTGAGTTCAATTCGTCCGTTAGTCACTCGCACGGCATAGGCAGTAATTGAGAAATCAGCGTTCTCCAGACACACTCCGTCTTTCAGGCGGAAATGCTGTTTTTTCAGCGGGCTGGTGATATACAACTCACCTTGTAAGTCCGCCAGTAAACCGCGTGATAACACGCTGGCCTGATAGAACGGATCAATGTTGTCGAGTGCAAACAGTTGTTCGTCAGCATAAGGGCGGAAGACCGCCACCTGACGTTGCCCCAGCAGCGCACACACACCGGTGCCGGGAATAATGTCATTTACCGCGCAGATATCGGTCCAGCTCATACCGGTTCCTCCAGCGAAATGTTGTAAGTAGGAATACGTTCTTCCGGTTTCGCCGGACGATGCTGTTGGCGCTCACCAACAAATTGCACCAACGGATCAGGCTGTGCGCTGTTGATGAAGTGACGGAAACGCAGTTTCTGTTGTTCATCACCCAGTGTTTCCTGCCATTCGCAGTGATACTGACTGCGGATCGCGTCCATTTCCTGTTCCAGTTCCGCACCGATCCCCAGTTTGTCGTCGATGATGACTGACTTCAGGTAATCGAGACCGCCTTCGAGGTTGTCCAGCCAGCTGGCCGTACGTTGCAGCTTGTCAGCCGTGCGCACATAGAGCATCAGGAAACGATCGATATAACGGATCAGCGTCTCTTTATCTAAGTCTGCTGCCAGCAGATCGGCATGGCGTGGTTTCATACCACCGTTACCGCAGACATACAGGTTCCAGCCTTTATCGGTCGCGATGATGCCAACATCTTTACCCTGCGCCTCCGCACATTCACGGGTACAACCGGAAACACCGAATTTCATCTTGTGTGGCGAACGAATGCCTTTATAGCGATGTTCCAACTCAACACCCAAGCCGACGCTGTCTTGCACACCGAAACGACACCAGGTGCTGCCAACACAGGTTTTCACCATACGCAGCGACTTGGCATACGCATGGCCGGTTTCAAAGCCGGCTTTTATCAGACGATCCCAGATGGTTGGCAGGTCGTCTTTATGCGCACCAAATAGACCGATACGCTGTGCGCCGGTGATCTTGGTGTAAAGCTGGTAATCGCGTGCGACAGCCGCGACTTCCATCAGACCTTCTGGCGTCACTTCTCCGCCCGGCATACGCGGGATCACGGAATAAGTGCCGTCTTTTTGCATGTTACCGAGGAAGGTATCGTTGGTATCTTGCAGCGGTGTATGGGCCGATTTCAGCACATATTCACCCCAGCAAGAGGCCAGAATAGAGCCGACAGTGGGTTTACAAACTTCACAGCCATAACCGTGACCGTGTTTGCTTAATACCTCGTCAAAGGTCTTCAGCTGACCAACTTTGACCAGATGGAACAGTTCCTGACGCGAGAAGGCGAAGTGTTCACACAGGTGATTTTTCACTTCAATGCCCTGACGGGACAATTCCGCGTTCAGCACCTGTGAAATTAATGGCACACAACCACCACAACCGGTACCGGCTTTGGTTTCCGCCTTGATCGCAGCAACAGTATGACAACCTGCAGCCACGGCTTGCGCGATGCGGCCTTTGGTGACGTCGAAACAAGAACAGATCTGTGCGCTGTCGGGCAGTGCATCGACACCTAATGTTGGCTTCGCACCGGCATGCGCAGGCAAGATCAAGGTATCCGGATGTGCCGGCAGTGGCATGTCGTTGAGTTTCAGCTGCAACAGATTGCCGTAATCGGTGGTATCACCCACCAGCACCGCGCCTAACAGTTTGGCGCCATCACTGCTGACCACAATTTTCTTATAAATGCCGGCGGCGTCATCCTGATAGACGTAGCTCAGGCTTTCCGGTGTACGGCCTTGCGCATCACCGATACTGCCCACTTCCACACCCAGCAGTTTCAGCTTGGCGCTCATATCGGCACCGGTGAACGCGTTGTCATTACCTAACAGGTGATCAACAGCCACTTGCGCCATCTTGTAACCCGGCGCGACCAGACCAAAGAAACGACCATGCCAGGCGGCACATTCACCGATCGCATATATGTGTTCATCGGCAGTCAGGCAGTAGTCATTGACTTCAACACCACCACGTTCCGCAATTGGCAGATCGGCGTAGCGCGCCAGCGTGTCTTGCGGGCGGATACCGGTCGAGAACACCACCAGATCGACATCCAGCGTGCTGTCATCGGCAAAACGCAGTTGGTGATGACCTTGTTTACCCTGATAGTGTGCGATTTCACGGGTGTTTTTGCTGGTGTGCACGGTGACACCGAGGCTTTCGATCTTACGGCGCAGCATTTCGCCACCCTGACGATCGAGCTGTTCGGCCATCAATACCGGTGCAAATTCAATGACGTGCGTTTCCAGCCCCAGCGCTTTCAGTGCACCAGCGGCTTCCAGACCCAGCAGACCACCACCGACCACGACACCGCTTTTACCTTGCTTCGCTGCTTCGCGAATGGCTTTCAGATCTTCAATGGTACGGTAAACAAAACATTCGTGATGCGCACTACCGGCGATATTTGGCACCCAAGGGTAAGAGCCGGTCGCCAGCACCAGGGTGTCATACGGCAGGGTTTGTCCTTGATTGGTTTCAATGACTTTTTGCGCGCGATCGATACGCTTTACGGCTTCATTAAGGAATAACTTGATGCCATGTTTTTCGTAAAAGCCCGGTTTGACCAGACTCAGTTCCGCCGCGGTGTGGTGCGAAAAATAGGAAGACAAATGCACGCGGTCATACGCTTCACGAGGTTCTGCGCCAAAGACGGTCACTTCGTACTGGCTAAGATCGGCTTTATCCACCAACTCTTCCAGATAACGATGGCCGACCATGCCATTACCAACGACGATTATTCGATGTTTCTGCATAGATTAAAGCTCCAGTTCTAAATCTGAGCTGGCGCGGCTGCTGCACGCCAGAATATAACCTTGCTGCTGCTCTTCTTCGGTCAGAGGGCCAGGTTGTTCACTGATATTTTCAATGCTGCCACTGACTACTTTGCATTTACAGGAGCCACAAACACCGGAACGACAGGCACCAATGATTGGTAATTGCAGCGATTCCAGTGCTTCCAATACGGTCTGTTGATTGGTGATGTCACTGCTGGCACCAAAGCTGGGTACTTCCAGACGGAATTGGCGGGAAAGGGTTTCATCCGCTGCGATTGGTGTGGCTGGAGTGAATGATTCTTTGTGGCTATTGTGCATCGGAAACTGGCGATCGCGCAAGCAGCTTTCCAATGAATCCATATAAGGTGTTGGGCCACACATAAAGGCATGGCAATCGCTCAGATCGGGTACTAGCTGATCAAACAACACCGGGTTCAGGAAGCCCTGATAACAAACAAAGGCATCGGTAGTGTTATCCAAAATCAGTGACAATTGGAATTGCGGATATTTTGCCGCCAGTGCCATCAGCTCATCGCGGAAGATAATGTCTTCAGCATGACGGGCGCTATGCAGGAACAGGATCTCCGTTTCTCGTTGGTTATCCAGTAGCCAGTGCGCCATCGACATCATCGGCGTAATGCCGCTACCAGCACTGCACAGCAAAATTTTACCGGCACTATAATCGGCTGGCAGGAAAAACGCGCCAGTTGGTGCCAATGCACTCAGCGTATCGCCAGTGTGGAAATGATCAAGTAACCAGTTAGAGACCAGCCCGCCAGACACCCGTTTGACGGTGACGGCCAGATCAGCAGAGCGGGATGGTGAAGAAGAAAGTGAATAAGCGCGGCTATGTGACTGACCATCAATTTCAACAGTCAGCAGTAAAAATTGTCCCGGCTGATAACTGACAGCCAGTGCTTGTAACGGGCGAAAGACTAACGTTACGGCATCAGCAGTTTCCTGCCGGCGTTCAATACAACACAGGGTTTGAGCCCCTTGTTGCCATACTTGGGGGGATTGGGTCATGTACTGTTCCTGTCTGATTTTGCACTATACCCTTCGTACTTGAAGTTGCAGCATCGTTGACAGCATTCTCTCACCCCAATCGCATAGTCTATCTATGCTCATGGGGATTCGCTCTCTTGTCGCCTTGCTGCAACTCCAATTACTTTGGGTAT
>CALMKU010000309.1 GCA_937866945.1 uncultured Tolumonas sp. | reverse complement strand
TCAAGGTGCAACATTTCCACGTAATAGGTGGCATCGTAAATGGATAATGAAAAGGTATTGCCCTTGATCGGCACCGGTTCTTTTAGCGGTAACACAAAATGCAGAGCCAGATGATAGTCGATTTTTTCTGTACGATAATTGGTGGGTTTGCTGACCGGCAAGACTTGTCCGTTCATTTGTAAATGCGTCAGCCAGTTTTCCGCTGCCATGTATTCGATGCTGTCTTTGGCAAAAGCCTGATATTGCTTTGCCAAGGGTTCTTTCTTTTGTTTCATGTCTTCGATGATATTGGCGGAATACATGTCATCGAAATGCCAGATCAGATCCAGCCCGATCAGCTGTTGCTGTTCGTTGACGAGAAAACGGGTCTGCATGTCGATCCAGGCATGCGGATGAGCCATCGCCAGCGGGGTGGCGAGGCTCAATACGACAAAAAGAAAAAACCGGTTAGCCATTACTGTTTCAGGGCAGAAAGAATTTGAGCGGTATTGTAGCGCATCATATCCAGATAGGTAGAGGCCGGGCCACTCTTGTCGGAGAGAGCATCCGAGAACAGCTCTTTACCCGGTGCTACATCGGTTTCCTTGCTGATCTGTTGCATCAGTCGCGGGTCGGAAATGTTTTCCACAAACAGCGCTTTGATCTTTTCCTTGCGGATCTGTTGGATAATTTTGGCCACATCACTGGCTGAGGCTTCTGATTCCGTGCTCATGCCTTGTGGGGCAATGGTGGTGATTTGATAACGGGCAGACAGATAACCAAAGGCATCATGGCTGGTGATCATCTTGCGCTGTTCCGTTGGAATAGCGGCAAATTCTTTGACTAAGGTTTTATCAAGCTGTTCCAGTTGCTGAATGTAGCGATTGGCATTGCTTTGGTATTCGGCTTGATGCGTCGGATCAATTTGACTCAAGCCATTCGTGATGTTTTGCACATACTGCACGGTATTGGGAATGCTGTGCCAGGCGTGTGGATCCTGATTGCCGTGCGCATGTTCGTCATCATGGTGCTCTTCGGCGTTATGGTCTGCATTTTCTGCGGTATTGTTGAATGCTAACGGATGAATACCGGTGCTAGCGGTGATCACTTTGCCTTTGTAATGACTGGCAGTGACGAGGCGATCCATCCAACCTTCAAAACCGAGACCGTTAACCACAAACAGCTGTGATTTTGTCAGACGGATCGTGTCTTGTGGTGTGGGTTGATAGACATGCGCATCACCGTTCGGGCCAACGAGTGTAGAGACACTGACATGCTCACCACCAACTTGCTGCACCAAGTCACCCAGAATAGAAAAACTGGCGACGACATTAATTTTGTCAGCGGCGAGTACAGACTGTGTACAAAGTGCGCTACTGATGAGTGTTGTGGTGAGCAGACGAAAATAATTCATAAAAACTCCTTACGCTTGCAGATGAGAACGGCGTACATAACGCCAGAGCAGACCGCTTTGACGGCCTAAAATAATCGACAGAAAATAACCAATACCAAGCGTCAGAATGATCGCTGGGCTGGTTGGCCAACCGAAATGGTAAGAGGTGAGTAAACCGACAAAGCTGCTAAACATCGCCAGTATGACGGAAATAAATAGCAGGTGGCTGAGACGATTCGTCCAGTAACGGGCGGTGATGGCGGGCAGGATCATGATCCCCACCGCCATCAACGTGCCAATGGCGTGGAAGCCTGCGATCAGGTTCAACACCGCTAACAGCAGGAAGGCAATGTGCGCGATCGGCCCCATGCGGCTGACGCTACCGAGAAAATCGGGGTCGAGGCATTCCATCACTAATGGGCGATAAAGTAGCGCCAACAATACTAAAGTCAGTGAGGTAACACCGCCCAGTAGCCACAATGCCGGATCGTTGAGTGCCAGCGCGGAACCAAACAATACGTGCAACAGATCGACACTGCTGCCGTGCACCGAGATGATCATCACCCCTAGTGCCATCGAGATAAGATAGAAAGCGGCGAGGCTGCTGTCTTCACCGCTTTCGGTGAGTCGTGCGACAAAACCGGAGAGGATCACCACCAGCCCACCAGCGAGTAAACCGCCGATGGTCATGGCTTCCACGGATAAACCGGCCACCAGATAACCTAATGCGGCACCGGGTAAAATGGCATGCGCCATCGCATCACCGGTCAGGCTCATGCGACGTAACATCAGAAATACACCGACCAGCGGTGCGCTGAGAGAGAGCGCAATACAACCGGCCAGTGCGCGCAGCATAAAATCAAATTCGGCAAATGGCGCGATCAGCCATTGCCAGAGTAACGCTAACATCAGGCAACATCCTTTTCTGCGATATGACAAATTGGCGCATGTTCATCGAACGATTCAATCTGATGACGGGCCTGTTGCCAGTTTTCCGGCGTGATCACGTCGGCGGTGTTGCCATAAGCGACCAGTTGCCGGGCGAGTAATAAACTTTGCGGGAAATGATGACGCACCTGCTCGTTATCATGCAGCACCGCCAGAATGGTGCGGCCCTGCTCATGCCAGTGATGCAATAACTGCAGCAGATCCTGGCACGTGCGGCTGTCGATGGCATTAAACGGCTCATCCAGCAGGATCAGCTGCGCATCTTGCAGATACAGACGGGCAAACAGTGTGCGTTGTAACTGACCACCGGAGAGCGAGGCAATTGGCCGATTAGCAAAACCCTGAATGCCGACGGCTTCCAGCGCATGTTCGATCTGATGGCGGTGTGCTTTGGTCAGGCGGCCAAAACTGCCAAGCTGATGCCATAAGCCCATGCCAACCAGCTCAGTCACACTGATCGGGAATTGACGATCAATACGTGATTGTTGCGGTAAATAGGCGATTTGTTCGCGTGCGATATCCCGCAGGTGTAACTGACCCTGCAGCGGTTTCAGTTGCCCCATAATGCCTTTCAGTAACGTCGATTTACCCGCGCCATTAGGCCCGACAATCGCCAGCAGTTCACCGGCGGGAATGTGCACATTCAGATGATGAATGGCCGGATGACGGTCATAGCCCAGTGTCAGATTTTCGCAATGCAGCATCTTAGTTCATGCTCCATAACAGTAATGCCCAGATCGGTAACAGCATCAGTAAGGCCAGCAACAAGCGTTGTCCGGCAGACCAGAACAGACTGGCGGCAGGTCGTGGTGTCGAAGAAGAGTGTGAATGCGGCATAAAACAGCACCTGCAGGTTACAAAGTGCGGAGGATGTTATAACATAACACTCTTGATGAAAAGGATTCTCAATAATGTTTTTTGCTGCTGAAAGGGCAGTGATTCGGTATCCTTAAGAAGTATCTGGATATTCAGGAGATAGCGACACATGCAACATGCATCACCCCGTTGTGAGCACAATCAGGCTGGCTTGACCACCAATCGTAAGCTGGTGCTGGATGCGCTGTTGCAGGCTGATCGTGCCGTGAGTGCCTATGACGTGCTGCAATTATTGCGTGGCCAAGAGGTGCATTGGCAACCACCGACAGTCTATCGTGCGCTCGCGTTTCTGGTCGAAGCAGGCATGGTGCATTATATCCAGTCGATCCAGAAATACATGGTGTGTCATCATCAACACTGTGCGCATGTTACCCAATTGCTGATCTGCCATCGCTGTGGTTTAGTGCAGGAAGTGCCGATCCCTGAGTCATTAGTCGAGGCGCTGGAACAGCAGGCGGCGATGCACCAGTTCAAAATGATCCCGCAGTTTTTGGAATTACAGGGTATTTGCGCGGCCTGCGATGAATCTGCCGCAAATTAGTTTCATGGCGTTCAGGTCACAGAACGTCGACACGCCGTGAATACCTCCCTGTTGGCTCGGCGGCGGCATCCTTGCCGCCAACGGTCACTTATCAGTTACCTGAACCCCCTCCAGCCATCTTCTGGATTTACTTGATAATCACAGTTCAGCGCTCCGATCCTGCCGATGCTATCCAGATGCTGTTATGCTTTAGGTAATTCTTGTCAACGGATTGCCTTCATATGACCTCATCGCATGCCATTCCTTTACCGGTATTACTGTCTGATTTAGCGAATAAGCAGTGGCAACGCCTGCTGGAGCGGGCGAACGCAGAACAACAAAGCCTGTTTTTATCCCATCAACCGATGTTATTACGCCTGCTGGCACTCTCTGATTTTGTTGCCGAGGCTGTGATCAGTACCCCCGCGATGCTGGCCGATATGCTGACCAGTGAGCGCTATTTACAGGCGGAACGCAGTGCGGATTATCCGCAGCAACTACACACTGCGTTGCAAGCAGCGGATAGTGAAGAGAGCCTGAAGCGGGTTTTGCGGCAATTCCGCCGTCACCATATGGTGTTGATTGCCTGGCGCGAATTGCTGGGTTTCGCGGAAGTGGAAGAGAGTTTTACTCATTTGTCGTTGCTGGCAGAAAACCTGATTGTCGCGGCGTATGACTGGCTGTATGCCAAGATGTGTCGCGAAGTCGGTACGCCAATTGGCCGCGATAGCGGTGAACCACAACGCATGCTGATTTTCGGTATGGGTAAGCTCGGTGGTGGTGAGCTGAATTTTTCCTCTGATATTGATCTGATCTTTGCTTATCCGGAACGCGGTGCCACGCAAGGTGGGCGGCGTGAGCTGGATAACCAATCGTTTTTTACCCGTTTAGGTCAGCAGTTGATCAATGCGTTGCATCAGCAAACGGCCGATGGTCAAGTATATCGCGTCGATATGCGTCTGCGCCCGTTTGGTGATTCCGGCCCCTTGGTCGCCAGTTTTGCCGCACTGGAAGAGTATTACCAGCAGCATGGCAGGAACTGGGAGCGTTACGCCATGGTGAAGGCGCGTCTGATGGGGCCGGAAAATGACGATGGTCGTTATCTGATGCAGATGCTGAAACCGTTTATTTATCGTCGCTATGTCGATTTTGGCGCCATTGATGCATTGCGCAAAATGAAGGCCATGATTGTCGCGGAGGTGCGCCGCAAAGGCTTAACAGACAATATTAAGCTGGGGGCGGGCGGTATCCGTGATGTCGAGTTTATTGTGCAGGCGCATCAGCTGATCCGTGGTGGGCGTGAACCCGAATTGCAGGTTCGACATATGCCTGCAGCGCTGAAAGCCTTACAACAGCATCATGTATTGACAGAAGATGAATATCAGACACTCTTTTCCGGTTACCGGTATTTACGTCGCGTCGAAAACATTCTGCAGGAAATTGCCGATCAACAAACCCAGACCTTACCGGATAACGATCGCGATCGTCTGCGACTGACGGTGACGATGGGTTATGCCACTTGGGATGCGTTTGCCCAAGCTCTGGAACAGGTGTTGGCATCGATCAGTCTGCTGTTCCGACAGGTAATTGGCGAGCAAGAAGAACAAGAATCAGATGTGGCGAGCATCTGGCAAGATATGTGGCACAGCCATCTGCCTGCTGATGATCTCGTACCACTGCTGCAACAGCAAAATGTGGTGGAAGCGGAGAAATTAGCCACTGAATTAACGCAGTTACGCGACGAATGTCTGCACCGACCGATCGGTCCGCAAGGACGAGAGGCACTCGGCAAACTGATGCCGCGCTTGCTAAGTCAATTAGTACAAGATGCGGCACCGACAGAACTGCTGAGCCGGATCCGCAAAATATTACTGCATATCGCCACCCGTTCGGCCTACCTGCAATTGCTGGCGGAAAACCCCGGTGCGCTGAAACAGCTGTTGAAGCTGTGCGCGGCAACCCCGCTGGTGGCGGAACAGCTGGCGCGTTATCCGGTGCTGCTGGACGAATTGCTCGATCCGGCCCAACTGTATAACCCAACACCGCTTGATCAATATCGTGATGAGTTACGCCAATATCTGCTGCGCGTGCCGGAAGATGATGTGGAGCAGCAGATGGAAGCGCTGCGCCAGTTTAAGCAGATCCAGCTGTTGAAGATTGTTGCGGCGGATATCGCCGGTGCGTTGCCGCTGATGAAGGTGAGTGATCACCTGACCTGGCTGGCCGAAGCCTTGTTGACGGAAGTAGTTAATCAGGCATGGGCTCAGCTAACCGCGAAACACGGTGTGCCGCCGCTGACCGCCAAAACGGGTGAGAAAAATTTTGCCGTGATTGCGTATGGCAAGCTGGGCGGCATTGAGCTGGGTTATGGCTCCGATCTGGATTTGGTATTCCTGCATGGCGGGGATCATGATGGTTACACCGTGGGTGATAAACCGGTCAATGTGCGGCAGTTTTACGTGCGCTTAGCACAGAAAATCATTCATTTATTCAGTGCCCGCACGCCTTCCGGCATGTTGTATGAAGTCGATATGCGCCTGCGGCCGTCCGGCGATTCCGGCATGTTGGTGTCATCGGTCGCCGCTTATGAACACTATTTACTGCACGAAGCGTGGGTCTGGGAACATCAGGCGTTGGTGCGTTCGCGCGCAGTATATGGTGATGCGAGCTTACTGGCTGACTTTGAACGGGTACGGGCTGCGGTGTTGAGTCAACCACGCGAGATCCACACACTGGCAAAATCGGTCGCCGATATGCGCGACAAGATGCGCAAGCACCTGTTACGTGGCACCGCCGAGCAGTTTGATTTAAAACAGGGCGCAGGTGGCATGAACGAAATTGAGTTTATTGCCCAGTTTCTGGTGCTGGCCTATGCGCAACAACAACCGGTTTTGTTAACGCGCTGGTCGGACAATGTGCGTATCTTTGAATCGTGTGTGGCGGCTGGACTGCTGACTGATGAGGAATCGATTACACTGAAAAAAGCCTATCTGGCGATCCGTGATCGCGCGCATCGCTGTACGCTGTCTGGCATCACCCGCATTATCGATGGTCAAGAGTTGCAGGCAGAAAGAGCTGCGGTGATTGCATTGTGGCATAAACTGATCGATGCACAATTACCGGAACTCGATCTGTCGATCCATTGATGCGTTGGCACAGGGGGAAGTTGGATTCCCCCTTTTTTAATTTTTCCGTGTAATCGATTACATATATTTTATGATGCTGATCACGTCATCGAATAAATCTGGCGGTTAGTTTTCCCCGCGCTCTTTATGATGGTTTTATTGTGTTACATCGCGTTCCTGTTTCACGGATGCGATGAGCAAAAATGACCATCAAAGAGGAGTGTTTATGCAACTTGCTCAGTATCTGTCGCGTCGTGATTGGGAAAATCCGGCCGTTACCTCTATTCATCGATTAGCGGCACATACACCGCAAAGCAGCTGGCGCGATCTGGAATCTGCGCGTCAGGACGCTGCCTCTTCTTCCAAAATCAGTCTGAATGGTGACTGGCAATTTAGCTATTTTTCTGCACCGGAATTGGTGCCAGCTGTGTGGGTAGAGGCAGATTTACCTGACAGTCAACCACTGCCGGTGCCATCCAACTGGCAGATGCATGGCTACGACATTCCGATTTATACCAATCTGAAATATCCATTCCCCTGTAACCCACCATTTGTACCGAAAGAGAACCCGACCGGCTGTTATTCCACCACTTTTGAAGTTGCCGACGATTGGCGCAGCCAAGGTCAGACCCGCATAATTTTTGATGGTGTGAACTCGGCGTTTTATCTGTGGTGTAACGGGCAGTGGGTGGGTTACTCGCAAGACAGTCGTTTGCCGGCAGAGTTTGATTTAACGCCGTATCTGCAAGCAGGCAGCAACCGGTTAGCAGTGTTAGTGCTGCGCTGGTCAGATGGCTGTTATCTGGAAGATCAGGATATGTGGCGTATGAGCGGTATTTTTCGCGATGTGACACTGCTGCATAAACCGGAAACCCGTTTAGTGAATGTGCAGGCGCGCCCCGAGTTGGATGCCTGTTATCGTGATGCACAACTGCATCTGACGGTCGATGTGGCCGGTGATATTCCCGCCCATCGTGTGGCGATCTGGTTGTATGACGGTGATGAGGCCATTTTATGCGAGCGCCGTGCGATTGGTACCACAGCGATTGATGAGCGCGGTGTTTATCATGATCGTCTGTTATTGAGTTTGCCCGTCAAAGAGCCGCGCCAGTGGTCGGCGGAAGTGCCAAACCTTTATCGTTTGGTGGTGGCGCTGGAAACCAACGACGGTGTGCTGGTGGAAGCCGAAGCCTATGACATCGGTTTTCGCAGCGTGGAAATCAAAAACGGCCTGCTGCTGGTGAATGGTAAGGCGGTGTTGATCCGCGGTACCAATCGCCATGAGTTCCACCAAGATCGCGGGCAGGCGGTACGCCCGGAAGACATGCTGCAAGATGTGCTGCTGATGAAACGGTATAACTTCAATGCCGTGCGTGCGTCGCATTATCCGAACCACCCGTACTGGTATCAGTTGTGCGATCGTTTTGGTCTGTATGTCATTGATGAAGCGAATATTGAAACCCACGGCATGATCCCGATGCGTCGCTTGTCAGATGACCCATTCTGGGCTGGTGCGTTCCACGAACGCGTTACCCGTATGGTGGAACGTGATTACAACCATGCCTCGATCATCATCTGGTCGCTGGGTAATGAGTCAGGTCATGGTGCCGTGCATGACAGTATGTACAGCTGGATCAAAGCGCGCGATCCAAGCCGCCCGGTGCAATACGAAGGTGGTGGCGCGAATAGTTCGGTGACCGATATTGTCTGTCCGATGTATGCGCGAGTTGATGAAGATCAACCGTTTCCGGCGGTACCGAAATGGTCGATCAAGAAATGGGTCGGCATGCCGGGCGAAGATCGTCCGTTGATCTTATGTGAATATGCGCATGCGATGAATAACAGCCTCGGTGGTTTTGCCCGTTACTGGCAGGCATTCCGACAGTATCCGCGTTTACAGGGCGGCTTTATCTGGGACTTTGTCGATCAAGGTATTCGTCGCGTCAGCCCGGAAGGACAATCGTACTGGGCCTATGGCGGTGATTTTGGTGATACGCCGAATGATCGTCAGTTTTGCTTAAATGGTGTCTTTTTCCCTGATCGCACGCCACATCCGTCGTTATATGAAGTGCAGAAAGCCCAGCAGTTCTTCCAATTTAAGTTGTTATCAACCACGCCGCTGACCATTGAAGTGAGCAGTGAATATCTGTTCCGTCATTCTAACAATGAGCAACTGCGCTGGCAGATCATGCAGCAAGGTGAGCTGAAAGCGTTTGGCGAACAAGATCTGTCGGTCGGGCCGGAAGGGCGCATTACGCTGACTTTAAGTGAACAATTGCCACAACTGCAGGCCGGTGCCGAAGTATGGTTGGATGTATCGGTGCATGTGCTGAACGATACGCCATGGGCGGAAGCTGGTTTTGCTGTAGCGAAAGAACAGTGGCCGCTTCCGGTGGCGTTCGCTATGCCGAAAGTGGAATTGAATGGTGCTGGCATCAAACCATCTTTACTGGATAACGGCAGTTGCTGGCAAGTGGTATGGGGTGAGCAGATCTGGAGTCTGGAGAAAAAATCGGGTTTGCTCATTGAGTGGCTGACGGGCGAACGTTCGCTGTTGTTATCACCGCTGAAAGAGCAATTTGTTCGTGCGCCGATTGATAATGATATCGGTGCCAGTGAAGCCGATCAGGATGATCCGAACGCCTATATCGCCCGTTGGCAAGCCGCTGGCTTAAATGAGCTGCAAAGTTGTTGTTTCTCTGTTCATGCTTACCAAGGGCTGGAAGGCGTGATTATTCAGGTGGAACGAGGCCATTTCCATCAGGATAAATTGCTGTTGTGCTCGCACTGGTCATATCGCTTTACCGCGCAAGGTGAACTGAAGATCGATTTAACCACTGATGTGGCGGAAGGTTTACCGTCACTGGCGCGGATCGGCATGGTGTTGCATCTCGACGAGCAGAGCGAACAAGTGCAGTGGTTTGGTCGCGGGCCACATGAAAACTACCCTGATCGACAGGCTTCGGCGCACATTGGTGACTGGCAATTACCTTTAGCTGAGTTGCATACACCGTATATTTTTCCATGCGAAAATGGTCTGCGTTGTGATACTCGTGATCTACAACTGGGCGGCTTACAGGTCAGCGGATTATTCCATTTCCGTGTTAGCGTCTATAGCACGGATAATTTAGCAAATACGCGCTACCAATATCAGCTACAAGCGGAAAAAGGGCTATTCCTGCATCTGGATGGTTTCCATATGGGGGTTGGTGGTGATGATTCGTGGAGCCCGAGTGTGCATACCGATTATCAGCTGGGGGCGGGAACGTATCGCTATCAAGTCACGCTGAAGTATTCACCTTTATGAACAAAATTAAGGCCGCGAAAGCGGCCTTAATGTGATATCCAAATCGCTTATTTATTGTTATCCCAGATCCCAGGTTCAATTTTCGCTTTCATTTCCGGGTAATCATTGACATCAAACGTTGGTAACTTACCGGCTTTACGTTGTGCGTTGTAATCTTTCGCCAGTTTGGCTGCAGTACCAGACATCAAAATGATGGCAATCAGGTTCGTTACAATCATGAATGCCATTGAGATGTCCGCCAGTGTCCAGACCAGCGGTAATTCAGCCACAGCACCAAACATAACCATTCCCAATACACACAGGCGGAAAATCGCCAGACGGGCAGGGTGGTTATGTTCCAAAAATACCAGGTTGTTTTCTGCGTAGGCGTAGTTGGCCACAATCGAGGTAAAGGCAAAAAAGAACACCGCAAAGGCAATGAAGATATTACCTGCATTCCCGATATGTTCAGACAGGGCAGCCTGAGTCAGCTTGATCCCAGTCAGTTCATTACCTGGTACATATTGATTGGAAAGCAAAATGATGGCTGCGGTACAGGTACAGATCACAATGGTATCGATAAAGACGCCCATCATCTGCACATAACCTTGTGATGCCGGATGCGGTGGATAAGGGCTGGCGGTTGCTGCGGTATTTGGTGCAGAACCCATACCAGCTTCGTTAGAAAAAAGACCTCGTTTGATACCATTCATCATGCCCTGAGCAATGGTATAACCCAGCGCACCGGCACCAGCCTGCTCCAAACCAAATGCAGAATGGATGATCGTCATGAACACTTCCGGTAATTTCTCCAGATTCATGCCGACAATCACAACAGCCAGAAGCAGATAAACAGTAGCCATAAATGGCACTACCAGTTCAGAAAAACGCGCGATACTGCGTAAGCCGCCGAAAATGACAATACCACTCAGCGCGGCTAATACCACACCGGTGATCCAGTTCGGAATGCCGAAAGCAGACTGCATTGCACCGCTGATAGAGTTGGCCTGTACCGAGTTAAAAGCCAGTCCAAACGAGATGATCAGGAAAATAGAGAACAGCACGCCCATCCAGCGCTGACCCAACCCCTTTTCCATGTAATAGGCCGGGCCACCACGGTAGCTGCCATTATCATCTTTTACTTTGTAAAGCTGTGCCAGCGTGCTCTCTACAAACGCTGATGCCATACCGATCATGGCAATCAGCCACATCCAGAAAATAGCACCTGGACCACCGAGGTAAATCGCTACCGCGACACCGGCCAGATTACCGGTACCGACACGGGCTGCGAGCCCGGTACATAATGCCTGAAAGGAGGAGATCCCGGCCGCATCACTGACGGTGCTGTGCTTCAGTACGCTAAACATGTGACCAAAATGGCGGAACTGAATAAAGTTGGTGCGAATAGTAAAAAAGATCCCGACAGCCAGAAGCACATAGACGAGCTGACCCCATAACAGATCACTCAGTGCATTAATGACATTTTCCATATTGGCTTCCTTTTTGGAGATTAAATTATTTCGGTATCCGATTCATTCCTAGCGGACCCAATGAATTATTATTCGTTATTGGCAGCGAATTATATAAAAACTGAGCAGAAGGCATAGCGAAAATACTACTTAGTTTTATTTTTGTGGATTTATTGATGTATTTTTGTTCAATTGCCAGCATAACTCCCGTTACTCAGCGCAGACAAAAAAGCCCTCGGACAAGAGGGCTTTTGCGGGAATAACAGGATTAATTATTCATCATTATGAAGTGCCAACGGTGCAACGGACTCGTCAAATTCCTGTAACGGTTTATGTGTTTTACCGACAAAAGTATAAATCACCGGTAATACAAACAGCGTGAAGAATGTACCGATGGTCAGACCGGCGACGATAACGATACCAATACTGAAACGGCTGAGCGCACCCGCACCCATTGCGCCAAGCAGAGGCAACAGGCCCGTTACCATCGCAGCGGTGGTCATCAGGATCGGGCGCAGACGTACGCGAGCGGCGATCTTCACCGCATCCATTTTGCTAAGGCCTTTCAATAACTGCTGTTCACGGGCTACTTCGCAGATCAAAATCCCGTGCTTACTAATCAGCCCGACCAGTGTAATGATCCCCACTTCGGTGTAGATGTTCATGGTCGAGAGACCCCACGCCAGAGCGACTAACGCACCACTAATCGCCAGTGGCACCGACATCATGATCACCAGCGGGTCACGCCAGCTTTCAAACTGTGCTGCCAACACTAAGAAAATCACACACAATGCCAGCATAAAGGTGTACATCAGAGCATTACCTTCCTGCACATACTGCCGCGCTTCGCCCATATAATCGTGCTGATAACCTTGCGGTAATGCAGAGACTACATTTTCTTCCAACCATTGCACTGCATCACCCATTGGCATGATCGGCACGATACCAATGGTGGCTGAGTTCAACTGGTTGTAATGGGGTAATGACCGGATCTCACTTTTCAGCTCGACCGACACCAGATTATTGAGAGGAACGGACTGACCATTGGCTGCTTGCACGTAATAGTGTTTGAGTGATTCAGGATTGAGACGGAACTGACGCTCAACCTGTGGGATCACCTCATAACTACGTCCGTTTAGTGACACGCGGTTGACGTTACCGTCACCCATCATGGCACTCAGCGTAGCGCCAATGTCTTGCATCGTTACGCCATATGCTCCTGCTTTATCCCGGTTAATCTTAATGTGCATGGTGGCGGAATCAAAAGCGAGATCAAGATCGGTATAAACGAACTGATGATTGGTTTTGATTTTCGCCAGTGCATCACTTGCTACTTCAAACAAGCTGCGGAATTCGTTCGGTGTCGTGATCACCAGCTGTAATGGCAAACCACCGCCGGCACCTGGCAGTTCTGGGAACTGGAACGAACTGATCGCCACGCCCGGCAGATTTTGTAATGCCGCATTGGTGCGAGCGACCACCACAGGGGCTTTTTCACGCTCACTCCACGGTTTTAAGATCGCGATCCCAAGGCCTTGGTTACTGTTGGGAATACCTGCTAGCGCCAAGTTGGTCGACATGGCAGGATCTTTCATCAGTGTTTCGCCCACGGCGGCCATATTGTTTTGAATATAGTCGAGGTTGGCAGTGTTCGGCGCCTTCGCCATCATCAGATACGCACCGCGGTCTTCTGATGGTGCCAGTTCGGCAGGGATCAGTTTAAACAGCAGCGGCATTACTGCTAACACGATAACACCGAACACGATAATGACCGGACGACGGGTCATCACCTTATCCAGAATACGGCTGTAAACGGCCGTTACGGAGTTCAAGGTATTTTCGACACCACGCTCGAACCGGTTCGGGTTGATGTGTGGTTTTAGCATCACTGCACACATCATCGGTGAAAGTGTCAGCGCGATAACCCCGGAGATAAACACTGCACCAGCCAGCGTTAACGCGAACTCTTTAAAGATCGAACCGGTTATACCGCCCATCAATGCGATCGGGGTGTACACCGCAGCCAGCGTGATGGTCATGGTTATAACCGGGCTGGCAATTTCACGTGTTCCGATTATCGCGGCGCGGAACGGAGTCTCTCCGGCTTTGATGTGTCGATCGACGTTTTCAACCACCACGATCGCGTCATCGACCACCAGACCGATCGCCAGCACCATCGCCAGCAAGGTGATCAAATTGATGGAGAATCCGAACATCTGCATCAACATCACTACGCCGACCAATGACAGTGGAATAGTGATAATAGGGATCACCACGGCGCGCATAGAACCGAGGAACAACGCGATCACCACCAATACAATCGCAGCTGCTTCCACAATGGTCTTCAACACCTCATTAATCGACTCATTGATCGCCTGCGTCGAGTCATACAGCAATTTCATGCTCATGGTGTTAGGCAAGTTCTGCTGGAAATCAGGCAGTAGTTTGCGTACGTTCGCCGCAATATCCAACGGGTTGGCGGAAGGAGAAGAATCGACGGCGACGATCACCGCTTCCTTACCATTGGCCAGTGCGCGGTATTGATCGTGGTTTTTCTCCAGTGTGACCTTCGCAATGTCCCGTACCCGGATCACCGCGCCGTCATGGCTGGCAACGATCAGATCTTCCAGCTGTTGTGTGCTATTAACCTGAGTGTCAGCTTCAGCGTTATACAACACAAAATAACCCGTCGCCTGACCCGGTGCTGACTGATAGTTATTGGATTGTAAAACGGACATCACCTGTGACGATGACAGGTTATAGGCACCCATTTTCAGCGGATCCAAAAAGATACGCATCGCAAACTGTGTACCGCCGTACAAGTTAACTTTCGCTACCCCTGGCACGGTAAACAGCTGTGGTTTGATCACACGTTCCAGATAATCAGTAAGCTGAGACGAGTTCAGCACCGCACTGGAAAACGCGATATACAAAATGGAGGTGTTACTACCGGTCGAGGAGGTGATCGACGGATCATCCGCTTCTTTCGGCAGTTGTGAACGAACAGAGTTAACTTTCGCCAATACATCCGCGAGGGCCGCATTTGGATTGGTGTTCAGACGCATGTTAACAGTGATCGTTGAGCGCCCTAACTGACTGCTCGATGTCATATAGTCGATATTTTCTGCCTGAGCAATGGCTTGCTCAACGGGCTGGGTGATAAACCCTTGAATAACATCGGCACTGGCACCGTAATAGTTAGTGGTCACGGTAATGACAGTATTGGTTACTTTCGGATATTCGCGGATCGCCATGCCACGCAAGGCTTCCAGGCCGAATAACACCATCATCAGACTAATTGTGACGGCCAACACGGGCCGCCTGATAAAGAGATCAGTAAATCGCATGCTCAGCTCCGTTACAGTGCAGGCACAGTAGCCGGTTTAGCCAGTGTGTTATCTTCCACTGCTTTTACCTGACTACCATTAGATAAACGGATTTGGCCGGAAGTGACAACCACATCACCGACTTTCAAACCGCTCACGACGTGTGCTACATCTGCATCACGTTCCGCGACATTAACTACTGTCTGTTTTGCAATTTTAACCGGTTGGCCTTTGGCATCTTTACCGTCTTCAACAACATAGACCGTTTGACCATACAGCGTGAAATTCACAGCAGTCTGTGGGATCACCACCTGTTGCTGTTGCACTGGCAGCAAGACTTGCACTTTGGCGTACATGCCAGAACGTAACTGACCTTCGGCATTTGGAATGGCGGCCTGAACTTCAACCACCCCAGAGAGTTGTTTTACGATCGGTTCAATCGCAGCAATCGTGCCTTTGAATGGGCGTTGTGGATAGGCATCGACAAAGATATCTAACTGCTGACCGACTTTAATTTTGGCCAGTTCAGTTTGGGCAACAGTGAAACGGATCTTCATGACCGAGGTGTCTTCTAAACGCACGATATTGTCACCGGCTTTCAGATATTGGCCGAGGAACACGTTACGTAAACCCACTTGTCCGTTAAAGGGGGCGCGAATGGTCATGCGATCAATTGTGCCCTGCAGCGAGTCAATTTGTCCTTCCAACGCCAGATATTCAGCCTGTGCGTCGTCGAGATTACCTTTCGAAACACCACCTTTGGCATACAGACTGCGCATACGCTCATAGTTCGCTTTTGCGGCAGGGAGTCGGCTTTGTGAGCTTTTCAGATTGGCGCGTTCAACATCGGTGTTCAAAGACATCAATAAGGTGCCTTTTTTCACTTTCTGACCTGACTCAAACGAGATTTTATCGACTGAGCCGGCGATCTGAGTGCCGATATCCAAGCCTTGATTGGGTTCAATGAAACCAATTGCTTCCAATGTCGGTGCCCAGTCAGTGCCTTTTACGGTCAGTGTTGTCACCGGAAAAACGGGGGCAGGCTTGCTGGCCATTGCTTTACCCATCTGGGCAAATTTATAAAAGTTAAAACCAATCACACTGCCAAATAACAACAGGGCGACCAGTAACATGATAACCATCCACTTTTTCATTCTGCTCTCCGTTATATGCTTTTATCGGGGGTTAATCCGCCAGAATGGCGCGCCAGCTGGCCTGGATCAGTTGCTCTTCCAGTTCAGCAGTCATCTCAAAAGGGGTTACCCTTTGTGTCTGTGAAATACTCAATACAGAACCAATACTCAAATAGCCCAACATGCACGGCGGCATATTGCGGAACAGACCATTATCAATTCCATTTTGGAAAAACTGTTCGATGGGTAACCATTGCTCGTCAGCCCATGCACGATCATCTTCGTTATAAAAAGGAGAACGTTCGTACAGATCCTTAAAATGCACCAAACTCTGTTTTTCTTTCAGTTCGTGATACGCGTTTAGCCAAAAATATTTATACTGTTCGAATGGCCATAACGTCGGGTCATACACTTTCAGTAAACTACCCAGCATGTCGGTGACAGCACGTCGGTAAATCCGGCGGATCAACACCTCTTTACTAGGGAAGTGCAGATAGACGGTGCCGGCGGCAATACCAGCGGCCTTGGCGATCATCTGCATCGAAGTGCCATGAAAGCCATGGTCGATAAACAACTGTTCGGCGTGAGCCATGATCAATTCAGGTTTCTGTTGTGACATCTTTACACCAATAGAAAATGAATGAACGTTCATTCAATTCGGCTAGTGTAAATTGATCGGCCTACAGATCAAGCAAAAATTGAACGGAGTGCTTGCGCAATCTCGCTCCTTTAGGGGCGAGTCAAGCAAGTGGT
>CALMKU010000308.1 GCA_937866945.1 uncultured Tolumonas sp. | reverse complement strand
CATGTCTTTGATTAACACTGAAGTTAAACCATTTGCAGCGACCGCTTACCACAATGGCAAATTCGTTCCTGTGACTCAGGAAGATCTGAAAGGCAAATGGTCAATCGTATTCTTCTACCCAGCTGACTTCACTTTTGTTTGCCCAACTGAGCTGGGTGACCTGGCAGACAACTACGCAGAATTCCAGAAACTGGGCGTAGAAATCTACGGTGTTTCTACTGACACCCATTTCACTCACAAAGCATGGCACGACACTTCTGACACCATCGGTAAAGTACAGTACCCACTGGTTGGTGACCCAACTGGCGTGATCACCCGTAACTTTGACGTGATGATCGAAGAAGAAGGTCTGGCACTGCGTGGTACCTTCGTTATCAACCCTGAAGGTCAGATCAAGCTGTGCGAAGTGCACGACAACGGTATCGGCCGTGATGCCAAAGAACTGCTGCGTAAAGTTCAGGCTGCTCAATATGTGGCGAACCACCCAGGTGAAGTTTGCCCAGCTAAATGGACTCCAGGTGCAGCAACCCTGTCTCCATCTTTCGACTTGGTTGGTAAGATCTAATCTTACACATTAAAAATGCCGGGTTAGCCCGGCATTTTTTTCTCTGACTTTAATTCACGAGACGAGACTCATTATGTTAGACGCAAATGTAAAAACTCAATTAAAAGGCTATCTGGCCAATGTGACTCAGCCGATCGAAATCATCGCGTCCACCGATGACAGTGATTCCTCTCGCGAGTTACAGTCACTGTTAGCCGATATCGTTGAACAATCCGACAAGATTTCTCTGCGTCAATCGACCGACCCAACTGCACGTAAGCCTTCTTTTGCCTTAAACCGAATTGGTTCTGACATGGGTGTTGCATTTGCTGGTTTGCCGATGGGCCACGAATTTACCTCGCTGGTACTGGCACTGCTGCAAGTGGGTGGTCATCCGCCAAAAGCCGATGCTGAATTGCTGGAGCAGATCCGCAATTTGCCTGGCGAATACAACTTTGAAACCTATATTTCGCTGACCTGTCAGAACTGCCCGGATGTCGTGCAGGCGTTGAATCTGATGTCAGTGGTTAACCCACGAATTCGTCATACCATGATCGATGGTGCTTTATTCCAAGATGAAGTGAACGCCCGTCAGATCATGGCTGTACCAACTGTATTCCTGAACGGCGCAGTGTTTGGCCAAGGCCGCATGAGTGTTGAAGAGATCGTTGCGAAGTTGGATACCGGCGCTTCCGAGCGCGAAGCGGCGAAGATCAACGACAAAGCATTGTTTGATGTATTGGTCGTGGGCGGTGGCCCGGCAGGTTCTGCAGCTGCAATTTATGCGGCCCGTAAAGGCATTCGCACCGGCGTCGTCGCGGAACGCTTTGGTGGTCAGGTACTCGACACCATGAGCATTGAGAACTTCATTTCGGTGAAAGAAACCGAAGGTCCAAAACTGGCAACCGCGCTTGAACAACACGTTAAAGAATATGACGTGGATATTATGAATCTGCAGCGCGCCGCTAAACTGGAACGTAATGCTGATCATGTGGAAGTAACCCTGCAAAGTGGTGCCGTACTGAAAAGTAAATCGGTCATTTTGGCAACCGGTGCTCGCTGGCGCGAAATGAACGTACCGGGTGAAAAAGAATATCGCAATAAAGGGGTTGCCTATTGTCCGCATTGTGATGGCCCGCTGTTTAAAGGCAAACGTGTTGCGGTCATTGGTGGTGGTAATTCCGGTGTGGAAGCCGCCATCGACTTAGCCGGTATTGTGGCTCACGTTACTTTGCTGGAATTCGACAGCAAATTGCGCGCTGACGCAGTGTTGCAGAATAAGCTGAACAGCCTACCTAACGTAACAGTGATCACTTCGGCACTGACTACCGAAGTATTAGGTGATGGCACCAAAGTATCTGCATTGACTTATACCGACCGTGTTACCAACGAAGCACGTAAGGTTGAGCTGGAAGGGATCTTTGTGCAGATTGGCTTACTGCCAAATACAGATTGGCTGAAAGGCAGTGCGGTGGAACTGAGTAATCGCGGCGAGATCATTGTTGGTGCCCACGGTAACACCTCAATGGAAGGTGTGTTCGCGGCCGGTGATGTGACCATTGTGCCTTACAAACAGATCATCATTGCGATGGGTGAGGGCGCTAAAGCTTCACTGGGCGCATTTGATTACTTGATCCGTTCTTCAGCACCTAAAGCCTGATTATTGAATTAAATCAAAGCCGGCCTCTGATGTCAGGGAGCCGGCTTTTTTATTGTTCGTTTTGCTTTTATGTTCATTAACAAAATAGTTTTCGAATTAACTCGCTATTAACAGGACCATGTGTTTTAATCTTCTCCGGCCTGCAAAATCAGACCTATTTATGCCAGACATTTTGAAGTTAAGACCCCTGCCTGACCTTACCGTTTGTGCCGTTGTAGTAATATTTTCTTAGTGCCCCTCATAAGTATTGATAGATAAATCCGGCCATTATTGCCTTTTGTGGCACCAATTTATTTCTAAGGAAATGTTATGTCTAAAGTTAACGGTTCAGTTAAATGGTTCAACGAAACTAAAGGTTTTGGTTTTCTGGCTCAAGACAACGGTGGCAAAGACGTGTTCGTTCACTTCTCTGCAATCGCTTCTACTGGCTTCAAAACTCTGATCGAAGGTCAAGCTGTATCTTTTGACATCGAAGAAGGCCAACGCGGCCCATCAGCTGTGAATGTTACCATTCGCTAGTTGATAGTTGCGCATCTTGTATGCGCAATCTCCGGTTTATCCGGAAAGAAGAAACCTGCTGCGAAGCAGGTTTTTTTATGG
>CALMKU010000307.1 GCA_937866945.1 uncultured Tolumonas sp. | reverse complement strand
CTAAAGCGTTGAAGCTTCATACTCAGTTTTTGCACGGCACGAGTGTCTTTGTGAATGAGTTTCGGTAATTGCAACAACCACTCTTTCACCTGCGTCTGATAACGGGCAATTAAAGCCACAAACTTTTCAGTTTCCCCACGATATAGCCAGACGATAGCGTTCAGGTTCGCGAGCTGCTCTTCAGTAAACACATGCGATCGAGCCGAAACGACGTGATAGACATTACGCGCGTCGATCATCAGTACCTGATCGGTTACGGCAGGATCTTTGCCTTTATCAAAAAACCAGAGGGTGCACGGCAGACTGCGAGTGTAGAAGAACTTATTACCTATCGCCATCATCACATCAACGTGACCGGTTTTGACCAGCTTCTCTCTGATATCTCTGTCTTTGTTACCTGCGTCAGAAGCACTGGATGCCATAACAAAGCCGGCTCGACCATTGGCGTTCAGATAAGAATAAAAATACTGAATCCACAAACTATTGGCGTTACTGATCGCCCCTGTTTTGGCATTGGTACCGGGTAGCCCAAACGGCAAACGACCTGCATCATCAACCTGACCTTCCACTTTTTTGGTATCGACACCATCTACGTTAAATGGCGGGTTAGCCATGACGAAATCGCATTGACCTATCAGATGGTCAATCTGGTCGTAAAAGGTATTGCCCTGACGAATGTTGGTTGCATCTAACCCATGCACAACCAGGTTCATGCGTGCTAGTTTGGTGTTGGTATCGCTTTTTTCCTGACCGTGGAAGGTAACGGTATCATTTGCAAACTGATGATTTACATCTTGGATGAAATGCCCTGTCTGCACAAACATACCCGCCGAACCACAGGCAGGATCTAATACCAGACCATGATCTGGTTCGATGATGTTAACTATCATGCGCACCAATGAGGGCGGCGTGAAAAATTCGCCGCCTTCCTGTGCACCACTCATCGCGAATTTATTGAGAAAGTATTCGTAGATACGACCGAATACATCACCAGTTGCCGTTTTGATGGCCGGGCGATCAAAGATTTTGACCAATTCGGCCAACAAGTCCGGTTCAAAGGCCGAGTAACCTCTCGGTAATGCGCCTTTGAGCACTTCATATTCTTGCTCAATGACATCCATCGCATCATCAATAACCGCACCGACTTGTTCACCTTGCGGTAAGTTAGCGATACGGTCAAAACGGGCATCTTCAGGCAGATAGATAGCCGCTTTTCCTTGAAAACCCAGCTTGATCAGTTCTTCTCGTTGCGCCGCTGGAACTTGCGACGGAATATCTGCCTCAATTTCTGGCAGATAAGCCTTAAAGCGGTTATCGGCATGACGCAAAAAGATCAAACCAAGCACCGGCATTGAGTATTCTGCTGCGGTCAATTTGGAGTTAGCGCGCAGCTGATCCGCTGCTTCCCAGAGTTCATTTTCAAGTTGCTGGATGTTCATTAAGTCTTTCTCGTTATGCTGTCGTCGATTGGCATTATGGTATTACCAACGAGGATTCACTCTTCTTCGTTTAAGAGGCAGAGCGTTTTTTAATTGCGTTAGTCTATCAGACACACTGTAAAACATAGAGTCATGTAAGTCGTTTACCTCGCATAACGAATCGGATTAGTCCATTTCCTTAGCCAATACTAAAGACTAAAGGAAAACTGAAGATAAACTCATTTTCATCGAGGTTGCTGGTGGCCTACTCCAGTCTAGCCATTAAATTTTTACACTCGTAGATGTTCCTACGCCCTGATAAAAGTCACAGAGATCGCTGTTTTGCCACATATATTTGCATATCCCCACTATATTTGATGTTTATGTCTTTTTGAGTCCAGTTTCCTTAGATTTTTCGAATATCGTTATTGTTTGTAAAAAGTTGGAGTGCAGAGCGATCTACTGATGTGGTAAGTGTTCAGCGATCACCCCCCTAAAATGATCGCCTTTCTGACTAATTACATGATCACAAATCACCAACAAGATACTGATTTTAATAGTGTTATTTTTTATTCGTAATTTTTTATAAATTTTCAGAAAAAAAAGCCGCTTAAGATCTATGTATGTATCTGCGTGCAGTGGAGGGGTTAAGCCCATATGTTTCTGCATACTGAGCAATCGTTATATTTTGTGTCGCAGCTAACGCTTCATATCTAGCTCGATGATATTCCCACTTGTGATTTAAAGGCTTGCGAGTTAGTTCTAGGTAAGCCGTTTTATGCAATAAACCATGATCTTGGATATATACAGTCACACTGAGCCCTTGTGGTGCATATTCTTCAGTATATTGTTTTCTATGACGCGCCCAAAAATCTCGTTTTAACTGAGCAATACCCAGATCTCGAAATCTAAAGTAAGTCTGACTGATATCTAGATGGTATAGATTTGCATACTCTTTAACCGACATCCCATTCAAAAGAGCCAATATCTTATAGTTTTGCCTGTGAAACTCCCAAACTCGTTTAAACTCATAAAGGTTTAATTTATCTAACTCGGTGTCAAATTTTGGAATGGTATATCCAATATATGAATAATTTTTCAAAAAACCTAGAAACCCCCAGTATTTCATAATTTGATTATCCGGCTAATCTGATAATCCTTAACTGCAGGATCTCGCCAGCCTTTTGTTTCAGCCTTAGCCAAATAACTTAAGTGATAAATCATTGCTGAAACATTATGTAATAACTCTCTGTGTACTCGATGAAACTTAATATGGCCCTTAGGTACATGACCATATATCCACAGTTCATTGACAAAGTTATAGATAGTATTCGAATGTCTGACTTTTTGACCATCCATCAACACGGCGATGTGATAATGCTGCTTATCTGACAGATGCTGCTCCCTAACCCATACATATCCCATGTAACATTTTCCATA
>CALMKU010000306.1 GCA_937866945.1 uncultured Tolumonas sp. | reverse complement strand
AACGGCGGACTGTTAATCCGTATGTCACTGGTTCAAGTCCAGTCGAGGGAGCCATCTTCTTTACCTACTCTCGGTAAAGTTCATTACAAGTACATTCTCTGTACGTCATATTCAATCTATTTATTTTTCCTATTTAAAATAAAACGCCTGCACATTGGTGCTGTACAAGCGTTTGTTGTATTTCCTATCGCTGAAATAATGCCAAAGCAATAGCCCGCGATTCACTGTGATCGACTATCGGTGCAGGATATACATTTTGCGGCTGGAAAACGGTTAACCAATCTTGTGGGATATGAATGTATTTTTCTGGCACTTCCGCTAACTCAGGCAGCCATTGTTTGATAAAAATACCTTTTTCATCAAATCGCTGCCCTTGTGTGGTTGGGTTAAAAATTCGAAAATAGGGCGCGGCATCAGCCCCTGTGCTCGCCGCCCACTGCCAACCGCCGTTATTGGCGGCTAATTCACCATCAATTAACTGCTGCATAAAATAACGCTCACCATGACGCCAATCGATGTGTAGATCTTTCGTCAGAAAAGAGGCCACAATCATGCGTAAGCGATTATGCATCCAGCCAGTTTGATTCAAACAGCGCATGGCGGCATCGACGATTGGATAGCCGGTATTGCCTTCACACCAAGCCTTAAACCGCATTTCATCCCACAGCCAGCGCACATGTTCAGTATCTGCTTTAAACGCCTTATGTTTTGACAGATGAGGAAATGCCACCAGCAGATGCTGATAAAACTCCCGCCAGATCAATTCGTTTAACCACACAAAACCGGCAGCCCCACGCTCAAAAGGCAATTGATCCAGTGCAGCTTCCATCGCCGCTAAACACTGGCGAACCGTAATAATTCCAAGCGCTAAATAAGGTGATAACTGGCTCGTGCCAGCTATGGCGGGGAAATCACGTTGTTCGCCATAGGCATCCACTTTTTCAGCACAAAAATCGCGCAATCGGGCAAGCACATGCTCTTCACCAATAGGCCAAGCACTGCTATCCACTTTTGGATAAGCAAATTGCACGGATAACCAGTTAAGTGCTTCCCCCCGACTCACTGGTTTTGGCCAGACCTGATAACCTTCCGCCATTAATCGTTTTAACCAGGCATTACTAAACGGCGTGAAGACTTTAAACATCTCTTTGCTACCGGTTAACACGGTTCCGGGCGCAAACACACAACGCGCATCAAACCACTGCACCTGAATCTTGGCAACATCGCACTGCTGTTGCACCGCGAGATCACGTTGTAGTTCATACTCACCAATATCCCGATTTACAAATAGCTGTGTAATGCTCTGCTGTTGGCAGAAATTCAGTAACACCTGAGGTAAAAGCTGATAATCATCGACTGTGAATACAGTTAATGGAATACCGAGCTCCGCCAACTCAGCGCCTAATTGATTGAGTTGCCGCTCCATCAAATCTGCTTTAATCGGCGCCAGATCGTGTTTTTCCCACTGCCGTGGCGTCACAAAATAAATGGCCTGTAATGGCTCATTACGCAAACTGGCGGCATACAACGCCGGATGATCGTGCAGACGCAAATCGTCTCGAAACCAGACTAATGATGACATGGTTCCCTCCTTATAAGCCGTAACGCAGTGCCAGATCCTCAGGATGAGGATTAAAATAAACCTGCGACGCTAAATAAGGATTGGGATATTCCCGCAGATAATGCTGGAGCAGCGTCATCGGCGACATCAATGGTAACAAACCACGGCGGTATTTATCGATTGTGGTTTGTAATTCTGCTTTTTGTGATGGGCTGAGATGCTTTTTGAAATAACCCTGCAAATGCTGTAATACATTAGAGTGGTTTTTCCGGCTCACGCGTTGTTGTAAGCCTTGCATCAAGCCTGAAATATAGCGGGCAGCCAGCGTTTCTAATGGTAGATCGATGGCATCACCCAATAGTTTGCCAAGTGACTTATAGGCCGAAGGCTGGTGAGCAAACAGCAGATATTTATAGCGGGAATGAAAAGCGATTAACTTGCCACGCGTAATGCCGCTGTGTTGTAGCGTTAACCAGTCATGATAAGCAAACACACGCGTGACAAAATTCTCACGCAACACCGGATCACACAAACGGCCATCTTCTTCCACCGGCAACAGTGGGTTTTGCTCCATCAGTATACGGGCATAAACGCCGGTACCTTCTTTCGCGGATCCTTGGGATGAATAGATCCTAACGCGCTCCATACCACAACTGGGTGATTTCGCACACAGGATATAACCCGCCAGATAATCAAACTCTGCCGTTTTTTGATGAGAAAACGCAGTGAGTTGTTCAGTGACATCAAAACTGCCATCTGAAGCTTCGACGTGAATAACATCGTCTCGTTTAACCAACCGGATCGCTTTACGCGGTGAGCCAAGACCAATCGCCATTTCAGGACAGACAGGTGTAAAAGAAAAATAACGGGTTAATTCTTTTTCTACAAATTCAGATCGTTTATGCCCGCCATCGAAACGTACTTGCTGGCCTAACAAGCAGGAACTAATGCCAACCTGGATCTGTTGAGTATCAAACTGGGTCATGGTTTATCCTTAATGTAAGCCAGCAAAATATGGTGCTGGTGCTGATTAACACGCTAATTCCGCATTATTTTTGTATGTACGTTTTGAAGCATAGCGCAGATCAGCGCTAAACGATGCTCAATCACAATTGCACCAATTTAATCAGGAAAATATGCACCAGATACCGATAGCACCAAATTGCTCCATGAATCCCATTCTGGGGCTACCTTTCAGAGCAGAAAGACGTATAATAGACCCCATTGCTGCAAAATAGCGTCAAATTAGCCCTTTATTCTATATTCAAAAACCTTTCTTTTTCCCATATCTGCATTAATCTTACAAGTACCATTTAGCCCCCTTTTTGTTCTATATTTTTCAATGTAAACATTTAAACATTACGCTTTTTACACCTATACCCCGCACCTATAGTGGTCTCCAGACTGCTGGCTACATCAACGGAACTGATAGGCACTTAGTGTCTCGGCCGAAAAGTTAGCGTTCTTTTAAATATTCAGCACGTATCTTGCTGAAGCATCGTTAACCTGACGACGTGAAGAGAACCTTATGAAACAACAAACGCCATTTGTTCAGTTTCGCAACGTACAAAAAAGCTATGACGGCGAAACACTCATAGTAAAAGACCTCAATTTAAATATCCGTCGGGGCGAATTTCTGACTCTGTTAGGCCCGAGTGGTTCAGGGAAAACCACTAGCCTGATGATGCTGGCTGGCTTTGAAACCGCCACTAGCGGTGAAATTACACTCGGTGGAAAATTGCTGAACAATCAGCCACCGCACAAACGTGACATTGGTATGGTGTTCCAAAACTATGCCCTGTTCCCGCACATGACCGTGGCTGAGAATGTTGCGTTCCCGCTGTTTGTTCGTCGCATGGCGAAAGCCGATATTCAGGAAAAAGTGCAGGAAGCACTGGCCATGATCAAGATGGACAGCTTTGGTCATCGCTACCCGGCACAGTTATCTGGCGGTCAACAGCAACGTGTTGCGCTGGCACGTGCTTTGGTGTTTGAACCTAAACTGGTATTGATGGACGAACCACTCGGCGCACTGGATAAACAGCTACGTGAACATATGCAGATGGAAATTAAACATTTGCATGACAAGTTTGGCCTGACCATTGTTTATGTAACGCATGACCAATCCGAAGCGTTGACCATGTCAGATCGCGTTGCGGTGTTCCATAAAGGTGAAATTCAGCAAATCGACAGCCCTAAAGTTCTGTATGAAGAGCCAAAGAATGCGTTTGTGGCGCAATTTATTGGTGAAAATAACCGTTTACAAGGTGTCGTTGAAGGTATCGACAACAACTATTGTTTAGTGCGTATGCAAGATGGTTCATTAATCAAATCACTTGCAGTCAATGTTTCACACTGTGGCGAACAGACTTCGCTGTCGATTCGACCAGAGCGGATCTTACTGGGCGCCGCCAGCCAGCATTGCGATAACGTGGTGCACGGACAAGTAAAAGAATTCATCTACTTAGGCGATCACATCCGCCTGTGTATTGATACCTGTGGCAGCTCTAACTTTATTGTGAAGATGCCAGTGAGCCAATTCGATCCAAACATCAAACTGGGCGACAAACTGGCGATCGGGTGGCAAAAGGATCATGTCCGCGCCCTCGACATGCTGGATTAATAACGTTTCTATCTAATAAACGTTCCACCCCTAATAACTGAAACAAGGATGATATCGATGAATGCAACTCGTACTCTGTTAGCGGTGTTGGCAGCAAGCGCTTGTGTAGCAGCACAAGCTGACGAACTGTCTGTTATTTCTTTTGGTGGTGCCAACAAGGAAGCTCAGATCAAAGCCTATTATGAGCCGTTTACTAAAGCGACAGGCACTAAAGTCGTTGCAGGTGAATACAACGGTGAAATGGCCAAGCTGAAAGCGATGGTAGAAACCAAAAGTGTTTCATGGGACGTAGTCGAAGTTGAATCTTCTGAAGTTGCTCGCGGCTGTGACGAAGGCTTTTTTGAGAAGCTGGATTACAAAGTAATTGGCGCTAAAGGCGACTTCATTCCGGGTGCTGCCAGCAAATGTGGCGTCGGCATGTTTGTTTACTCCACTGTTATCGCGTATGACTCAAACAAACTGAAAGCAGCGCCAACCTCTTGGGCTGATTTCTGGGACGTTAAAACCTTCCCCGGTAAACGTGGTCTGCGTAAAACCGCTAAATACGCATTGGAAGCAGCACTGCTGGCCGATGGCGTAGCGCAGAAAGATGTGTATGCCGTATTGGCAACCCCTGCCGGTGTTGACCGTGCATTCAAAAAACTGGATGAGCTGAAGCCTAACATTCAGTGGTGGGAAGCTGGCGCTCAAGCACCACAGTATCTGATCTCTGGTGATGTGGTAATGACGTCTGCGTTCAACGGTCGTATTGCCAATGCGCAGAAAGAAGGCAACAAAAACCTGAACATCACCTGGAACGGTGGCCTGTATGAAGTGGAATACTGGGTTGTACCAAAAGGCACACCAAATAAAGATCTGGCGATGAAGTTTATTGCTTCTACTGTAAAACCTGAAAGCCAAATCGAATACGCCAAGCAGATCCCATACGGCCCAACCAATAAAGGTGCCGCAAGCAAGATCGAGCCTGCATTAGCTGAAATTCTGCCATCATCCCCTGCCAACTTGGGTGTTGCGGTCGCTGTTGACCCAACCTTCTGGCTGGATCACGGTGAAGAGTTAGAGCGTCGTTTCAACGCTTGGGCAGCTAAGTAATGCCTTTCGCTTCGGGCTTACACTCGAGCCCGAAGCGAACACCCTGTCAATCTCAACGGAATGATCCAGGCCTGTGAGCCGTCTGTCAGGAATGAATTTATGATGTCAACGACCATTACGGACACCCTCCCCCAGCCTGTGGATACCGAATCCCTGAAGGCAAAACTTCATCGAGCGGAACGAATCAACCGACTGAAATCATTCGGGCTCATTCTGCCGTTAATAATTTTTCTGGTGGTCGTCTTTTTAGTGCCACTAGTGATCATGCTGAAAAAAAGCGTTGATAACCCAGAGGTTTCCGCTTTATTGCCTGCCACGGTGACTGCTATGGCGAATTGGGATGGTAAAGCATTACCACCGGAAGATGTCTATAAAGCGCTGGCGTTGGATATCGAAAAAGCCAATGACAATGATGTGCTGGGTAATCTGGGCAAGCGCCTAAATACCGAAATATCCGGTTATCGCAGTTTGCTGAATAACACCGCAGATAGTCTGCCATTAGACCCTGTGCCAACCTCTTACAAACAAGCGCTGATTGATTTGGATGCACGCTGGGGCGATGCCGCCTACTGGCAATCTATCTATAGTAACAGCTCACCTTATACAGCTAATTACCTGCTTTCCTCACTGGATTTGCAAAAAAATCAGGCCGGTGAAATCACCAACGTTTCAAAAGATCAGGCTATTTATCAGGACGTGTTTGTTCGCACTTTTTGGATGAGCTTGATTATTACTGCAGCCTGTTTGCTGCTGGCTTATCCCTTGGCTTACATGCTGGCAACCTTGCCGGATCGTACCGCCAACCTGCTGATGATCTGTGTGTTACTGCCATTTTGGACATCCGTACTGGTGCGTGTGGCAGCATGGATTGTGATCTTGCAAAACAACGGGCTGGTGAATACATTCCTTGAGCATTTCGGCTTGATTGATTCACCTCTGCAGTTAGTATTCAACCGCTTTGGGGTCTATGTCGCCATGGTGCACATCATGCTGCCATTTATGATCCTGCCGTTGTATAGCGTGATGAAAAACATTCCAAAAACCTATCAACGTGCGGCTATCTCATTAGGCTGCCCACCGATGGTGAGTTTCTGGCTGGTCTACTTCCCACAGACTTATGCCGGGATCGGTGCTGGTTGCTTGTTGGTATTCATCCTCTCTATTGGTTATTACATTACGCCAGCACTGCTGGGCGGCCCAAGTGATCAGATGGTGAGTTATTTCGTCGCGTTCTACACCAACACCACGATCAACTGGGGTATGGCAACCGCATTGGGTGGCTTGTTACTGCTGGCAACATTGATCTTATATGTGATTTACAGCTGGCTGGTCGGTGCAAACCGTTTACGTCTGGGCTAATTGAGAAGGATGTCATGATGCTACAACCTTATGCTTCTAATTTTGAACGGATTTGGCACTGGTCTCACCGTAGTCTTTGCGGTTTGGTGCTGTTATTCCTGATGTTGCCCGTGCTGGTCATGATCCCGCTATCGTTTAATGGCGGGGCGTTTCTGGTCTACCCATTACAGGGCTGGTCGCTGCGCTGGTATGAAACCTTTTTCACCTCGCCGGAATGGATGCGCGGACTGGCTAACAGCATGATCGTGTCACCAGCAGCGACCTTAGTCGCGATGATTTTCGGCACGCTGGCTTCGATTGGTCTGACGCGTGCTGAATTTCGCGGTAAAGCACTGCTAACCAGTATTCTGATTTCGCCAATGGTTGTGCCAGTGGTGATCGTCGGTGTGTCGTCTTATCTATTTTTCGCCCCGCTCGGGCTGGCGAACAGCTACTTTTCACTGATCATGGTGCATGCTGTGTTAGGCATTCCATTTGTGATCATTACGGTGACGGCAACACTGCAAGGCTATAACAAGAATTTAAGTCGTGCGGCTGCCAGCTTAGGTGCTGACCCCGTATTAACGTTCTTTAAAATCACCTTGCCATTGATTGGCCCCGGCATGATTTCTGGCGCACTGTTCGCTTTCGCGACCAGCTTTGATGAGGTGGTTGTTACGCTTTATCTGGCAGGCCCTGATCAGGCTACCTTGCCACGCGTGATGTTCAGCGGTATTCGCGAAAATATAAGCCCTGCGATTGCCGCCGCTGCAACCGTATTGATTTTGATTTCGGTAGCTATGTTGCTGACGTTGGAATGGTTACGTGGCCGTTCAGAAAAAATGCGCACGACGGCGCATTAATTAACGATTTTTTTCTGCAAGCAAGTTCCACCTATTGCGCCGCTCGCGGCGCTTTTTTTATCCCTTAATTAAAAGCAATATGGCTTTGCAGTAAACGCATAAAGAAATCACGCGGTTTATTCAAACGACCAAACTGATGCGTAATTGCCGCAATACCGAGTTTGTAACAGCGTTCCGCCGGTAACAGCATGCGCAGCTTACCTTCTTCAATCCAGCGAGCTGCATAATGCTCTGGCAGATAACCGACATACGCACCGGATAAGATCATCGTGGCACGCGTTTCGTAATAATATGCCGTAGCGGCTTTGGCTAACCCCGCCATTTGCATAGCCACATCCGGGTTGCTCTGAATACCGGCCTGCACAGAGCGGCAGTTCTTTAAGCCTTGCCGAATCAATTCATCATCCAGTTCGTTAAACAGTGGGTGACGATCACTGCAGTACAAGTAACAGGTTTCTTCATACAATGGCTGGTAAATCAGACCATCCAACTTGCGGTGGTAAGGAATAAAGCCAACATCGACTTCCCCGTTCAAAATCATGCGTTCGATATCATTCATCGGCGCAGTTTCAAACTGCAGGAAAACATCTGGCGCTTGTCGGCAAAATTCACCTAGTACCTGCGGAAAATGACAACGTTCATCCAAACTGATCGTATCACTGGCGACTAACTTCAGTTCGCCAGAGAGCTGCACGTGCAGCGCATTAACGGTCGAGCGGAAATCTTCCAATTGGGAAAACAGACGGCGCACAGATTCATAAATGATCGCACCTTCCTCGGTGAGGGAAAAACCAGAACGGCCACGGCTACACAGCTTTAATTTCAAGCGATGCTCTAAATTAGCCATATGCACACTGATCGTTGAGCGGCTGATATTCAATACGGTTTCGGCAGCAGAAAACCCGCCGCATTCCACTACGGTTTTGAACACTTTCAGCAGGCGGATCTCGTAATCGCCTACCTGCCCTAACTCAATCAGTGAAACCTGCACCATTGTTTTAACTTCCTCAATGTAAGAGTTGATTGTTAATCATTTATGCAACGGTATAACGCGCTAGTATGAATACATCAGCCCGATAACTCAGGGCATCCACAGTCACCGGAGATCCCGTATGTGCTACCCATCTATTGATCCGTTGCTAGCTCCATTTTGCCAATGGCAAGCTTCGCAGTGGATGACGCCAAAAGTTGGCACCACTTTCTCTGTGACCAACCCTGCGACTGGTGCCGTTATCGCCACGCTGCCAAATCAAACAGCAGGTGATGCTTTAGCCGCGATTGATCGTGCCAGTGCGGCATTGCCAGCCTGGCAAGCCTTGCCAGCAAAACAACGTGCCTTGCTGCTGCGTCGCTGGTTTGATCTGATTCTGGAAAACCAGGATGCTTTAGCCCTGCTGATGACCTTAGAACAAGGTAAACCATTGGCCGAAGCCAAAGGCGAAATCGCTTATGGTGCTTCGTATATCGAATGGTTTGCCGAAGAAACCAAGCGCGTTTATGGCGACATCATTCCAGCAGCCAGCGGTGATCGTCGAATTCTGACCATCAAACAAAGCATTGGGGTGGTCGCTGCGATCACGCCGTGGAACTTCCCGAACGCTATGATCACGCGCAAAGTAGCACCCGCTCTTGGTGCAGGCTGCACCATTGTAGTGAAACCTTCGGATGAAACACCACTCTCTGCACTGGCGTTGATCACGCTGGCACACCAGGCCGGTATTCCAGAAGATGTCTTTCAGATAGTCATTAGTCGCAAAGCGGCGGAAATTGGTCAAGTTTTCTGCGGCGACAGCCGGGTGCGCAAGCTCACCTTCACCGGGTCTACGCCTGTTGGTAAGCAATTGATGAGCCAATGCGCTGCAACCGTGAAAAAGCTCGGCTTAGAGCTGGGTGGCAACGCACCGTTTATCGTGTTCGACGATGCTGACATTGATGCTGCTATCGCTGGTTTGATGGTGTCGAAATACCGTAATGCTGGCCAAACCTGTATCTGCGCTAACCGCATTCTGGTGCAAGATGGCATTTATGATGCTTTTGCAGATAAGCTGGTTGCTGCGGTGAAAAAACTAAAAGTGGGTTTAGGCACAGACGCTGGCACCACTATTGGCCCGCTGATCAACCAAGCAGCTATGCACAAAGTACAACACTTAGTTTCTGATGCGATTACCCGTGGTGCTAAATTATTAACAGGCGGTTCTGTGCATCCAGCTGGTGACAATTTCTATCAGCCAACCGTGCTGAAAGAAGTCACCAGTGATATGAAAATTTTCCACTCTGAAATTTTTGGTCCAGTGGCGCCGCTGTTCCGTTTTTCAACGGAAGATGAAGCTATTGCCATGGCAAACGATACCCCATTCGGACTGGCTGCATATTTTTATAGCCGAGATATCAGCCGCATCTGGCGCGTATCTGAAGCCTTGGAATATGGCATGGTCGGTATCAACGAAGGTGGAATTTCTAGCGAAGTGGCACCATTTGGTGGTGTCAAAGAATCGGGACTGGGTCGTGAAGGTTCTAAATACGGTCTGGAAGAATTTACTGAAATTAAATACCTCTGTATGGGCGGCTTGAAATAGTTCTCAAAGGATTGTGGCTGCATATTTTAAGGAGTTACCAATGAATAACGCTGAACTGCAACAACGTAAACAATCTGTAATCGCTCGTGGTGAAGGCAATGCCTACGGCATCTATGTTGCGAAAGCCAAAAATGCCGAACTGTGGGATGTAGAAGGTAAACGTTACATTGATTTTGGCAGTGGTATCGCCGTGGTGAATACCGGTCATAGCCATCCGAAAGTGGTTGCCGCCGTGAAAGCGCAGCTGGATAACTTCAGCCACACTTGCATGACCATTACCCCTTATGAATCAGCCGTTAAACTGGCAGAAAAGCTGGTAAAAGCGGTGCCGGGTAACACACCGAAAAAAGCCATGTTTGTTACCACTGGTGCGGAAGCAGTTGAAAATGCGGTGAAAATTGCCCGCTCTTACACTGGTCGCACAGGTGTGATTGCATTCAACGGCGGTTTCCACGGTCGTACTCTGCTGACCGTCGGTTTAACCGGTAAAGTGCAGCCATACAAAGCGGGTTTTGGTCCATTCCCGGCTGAAATTTATCATGTTGCTTACCCAAATGAATTGTTAGGCGTATCAGAAGACGACAGCTTTGAAGCGCTGAATCAGCTGTTCAAATGCGATATCGACCCAAATCGTGTAGCCGCCATCATTATTGAATGCGTGCAAGGCGAAGGCGGTTTCTACCCAGCCCCCGCTTCGTTCCTGCAAAAATTACGTGAACTGTGCGATCAAAAAGGCATCATGCTGATCTGTGACGAAATCCAGACTGGTTTTGCCCGTACTGGCCGTATGTTTGCCCATGATTACGCCGGCATCGAAGCTGATTTAGTCACCATGGCGAAAGGTCTGGGTGGTGGTTACCCAATTTCTGCCGTCGTTGGTAAGGCAGAAATTATGGATGCGCCACAACCCGGCGGCTTGGGCGGCACCTATGCTGGCTCACCATTGGGTTGCGCGGCTGGCTTGGCTGTATTCGATGCCATCGAAGAAGAAAAACTGTGTGACCGCGCACTGGCGATCGGTGAGCGCATGGTTAATCACCTGAAAGACATCAAAGCCGAACATCCAGCTATCGTCGGTGACATCCGTAATCTGGGCGCAATGATCGCACTGGAATTGGTGAAAGATGGCGATATGAAGAAGCCGGATTCTGATCTGACCAAAGCCATCTGTGCCAAAGCGGCTGAGAAAGGTTTGATCCTGCTGTCATGCGGTACTCGTGCTAACGTGATCCGCTTCCTGCCACCATTGACGACCGAAATGGAAATCATTGATGAAGGTATGGCGCTGCTGAAAACCATCATCAAAGAACTGGTTTAATTTTTAGTAATAACCTGCCTGTCATGAAAACAGCACTCGGCCATGGTCGAGTGCTGTTTTCATATCAATAACCACTAATGACCGTCAGAATTTTGCGGTCGTGATCTGGAACGTTTTGAAACCACCAGAAAGATTACGCGCATTAAAACCATGGTTCGCCAATAAACGATAAGCGACATGACCACGTAAACCAACCTGACAAGTGATCAAAATTTCTTTGTCTTTCGGTAATTCTGCTAACCGCTGGCGCAGTTGATCGACCGGTATATTTACCGCTCCCGGAATCGCACCGATATTGGTCAACTCGCCCGGATTACGCACATCTAACAAAAACTGTTCGGGTGAGATATTCAAAATATCCGCAGTGTGGCAAACACGTTCATCGCCTTTGATCACGTTCGCCGCGACCATACCAGCCTGATTGATAACATCACGCGCCGAACCAAATGGCGGTGCATAAGTCAGTTCCAGATGTTCCAGATCTTGTACTTTCAAACCGGCACGCATGGCAACAGCTAATACGTCGATACGTTTATCAACACCCTCTTTACCAAATGCCTGCCCACCCAGAATTTGCCCAGTAACCGGATCAAAAATGAGTTTGAAGCTGACCGGAAATGCACCCGGATAGTAACCAGCGTGATTACCCGGATGAACGTACACTTTTTCATAAGCTCGCCCCTGACGGCGCAAACTCTTTTCACTGTGGCCGGTGCTGGCAATGGCAAAGTCAAAGATCTTACAAATCGCAGTGCCTTGTGTACGCTGATATTTTTCTTCACGCCCCAGCATGTTATCGGCAGCAATACGCCCCTGACGATTAGCAGGGCCAGCCAGCGGGATCAACGCCGGTTGCGCGGTCACAAAATCCAGCGTTTCTACTGCATCACCGACCGCATAAATATCAGGATCACTGGTACGCATCCCTTCATCGACTTTGATACCACCACGCGCACCTAGCTCAAGCCCAGCGGCTGATGCCAGCATGGTTTCTGGTTTTACACCGATCGCCAGAATCACTAGCCCGGTAGTTAATTTCTCACCATTGCTTAACGTCAGCTCCAGATGTTCAGGAAGCTCTGTTATTGCTGTTAATCCGGTGTTTAAACGCAGATCAGTTTGTTTTTTCACCAACACCTGATGAACGAAATTTGCCATCTCCAGATCAACGGGTGCCATTACTTGTTCAGACAGCTCTAGCAACGTCACTGTAATACCAATCTGATGCAAAGCTTCCACCATTTCCAAGCCGATGAAACCACCGCCTACCACCGTAGCGTGTTGTGGTTTATTCTGAGAAATAGAGGCAAGAATACGATCCATATCCGGAATGTTACGTAAGCTGAACGTGTTAACGCTATTGATACCCGGAATTGGCGGGCGAATTGGCGCGGCCCCAGGGCTTAATAATAATTTATCGTAGGATTCTTTATATTCTTCGCCCGATAACACGTTTTTTATGGTGACCACTTTTTGCTGACGATCGATAGCGACAACTTCAGAGAAAATACGAACGTCAACATTAAAGCGCGATTTAAAACTTTGCGGTGTTTGCAGTAATAACGCTTCTCGTTGCGTGATATCACCGCTGACGTGATAAGGCAGGCCGCAATTAGCAAAAGAGATGAATTCGCCGCGCTCCAGCATTATGATTTCAGCGTCTTCTGACAAGCGACGCGCTCGTGCTGCGGCAGATGCACCGCCCGCTACGCCACCGACAATGATAATTTTTGTCATATTTGCTTCCCTTAAAAATCTATGGCATTAATTTAGCTTTATCTAATTTAGATAACAAGTATGTTTTTCTCGGGTTGTGCTTTTAGCATTTTAAGCTATTCTTTAGTTCATCTACGCAGAACATTGTTTTATATGAATTTTTTAAACGCTCCAATTGTAGACGACGATACAGATACCGATGGTTGTTTCTTGCTGTGGAATTCAGCAACTCGCCAGTTAAAACTGGCTAACCCCCATGCTAATCATCCTGTTTCGTTATTCCCTAAGCCAGAAATGTACTGGCCCGATCAATTGCCGCCGCTTCATGCTCAGCGACTTAATGCCATATTCAGTAAAAATCAGCCACATTCCACTAACATCGAGCTGGATAACGTTTGTTGGCAACTTAATGTTACGCCAACTGAATCTTCACATTGGCTTATTTTTGCCAAACCGATGCGCAAAGTCGCCTCGACGCAAGGGTTAGCCGTTCTTGAACTGGAAAAATCGGTGCAAGGACTCTCCGGCCCTGAACGTAACCGCCAGTTACTGGAAACAATTCAATATTATTCCGGCTGCGACCGTCTAATTGTCTGGCAATTACAGCAACAAACACTTTCCCCGATTTACATCAGTGGGAATGAATCACTGCCACGAAGCCAACCGGTTGATCGTCGCTATCAGCGGGCGCTGGATATTCGTCAGCAGTTAGGCTTTTCCGATGTGCATCATCAACCTTTGCTTGTAGGCCAGAATTATTACAAAAAAAGCGGCATTTTGGCGCGATTGGATACGGCGATTCGGGTAGAACGGCAACTTTGTGGTGTACTGACACTGGAATATCGGCAGTTGCAAGACAGCTTTGCACCCGAGTTATTCCAGCTAGCGCAAACTGCAGCAACGTTGCTCATGATCAATGAGTTACCAGCGCCACAAACCTCACTAGCCCCCAAAACAATTACCCAACAAACTTCTGACTGGCTACATCAATTTAATACGGAAATAGCTGCATTGCATGGAGCGGATTTCTTTGCTGAAGTTCAGGGGCTGTTGCAACAAAAAACCGGTGCAACACGTTGTCTGCTCGCTGTGCAATGCGCTGATTTACCCGGCTACATCCAGCCTTGCCCGACCAGTGATGGCCATCTGCCACCCGTGCTGGAATTCGGCCATAGCCTGCGTCAGCAATTATTGCAGTCTGGGCATATGATATGGGATCAGGAATCACTGCCCCACCAGCTGATGCAAGATGAACAATGGTGTTTTGCGCTGGCCCTTAAAGATGACAAAAATAATCTGGCAGGGATCATTCTGCTGTTTTTCCGTGACTTGCCGGAACACTGGACCAACATCATGCAGGTGCTCGCACTGGTGCAGGTACGGATACAAGCCGAGTTACACCATCAGTCATTAAAAAGTCAGCTGAAAACGGCAGAAGCTGCCTTTGATAACCGGCTTGCAATGCTGATCATCAACCATCGCGGTATTATTGAACGGGTAAATTCTGCATTTTGCAGCATTACCGGTTACAGCGAAGCGCAGGTGTTAAACAAACATTTCCGGCTGCTTCGGCCACGTTATTACGGCGATGATTTCTTCGATACATTACTGACTGCACTGGAACAAGACAATTGCTGGCAAGGCGAAGAGCGACTGGTTCGCAGCAGTGGCTTTTATTTCCCTGTGCACCTCAGAGTCAATGCCATTATGGAATATGGTGTTGTTCAGCATTATGTTTGTGCCTTTGAAGATCTGGCGGAACAACGCAGCACCGAAGCACAAATCGAACGGCTGGCTTATACCGATGATTTAACCGGGCTGCCAAACCGCAGATCTTTGCTGGAAAAACTCGCCGAGACCGTAGAGAGTGCGCAGCAAAGTAAAGAGATCAATGGCTTATTGCTAATCGATGTTGATAACTTCAAAAACATCAACGACTCACTTGGTCATGCTTATGGCGATTTACTGCTGATTAAAATGGTTCAGCGCTTGCAGCAACAATTTCCTAATTATTATCTGACCCGAATATCGTCCGACCAGCTGTTGTTAATTGCTGCATCACTTGGGCAAAGTGATGTCACTGCTCGTATTCATTGTGAATTTATCGCTAATCAACTGTTAGGAATTTTTCAAACCCCCTATGTGCTTAACGGTATTTCGCTGCATGTGACCTGTACGCTCGGTATTACGTTGTTTGGTTCAGACTCAGAACCGCTCGAATTATTAAAGCAGGTGGAAACAGCCTCGCATACCGCCAAACAACATAACCGCGGCCAGTTTGCCTTCTTTACTGAAGATATGGCTGATGAAATCAGAAAGCGGCTTGAACTGAATATCAAATTACGCAGCGCCCTCACCTCCAGTGAATTCCGTCTGCACTATCAGCCACAGTATGAAACTGCGACGGGCAAGCTGATTGGCGCAGAAGCGTTGATCCGTTGGGAACATCAGGGAAAACTGATCCCGCCGGGTGAATTTATTCCTGTAGCTGAAGAAACCAGTCTTATCAACGATATCGGCTGGTGGGTACTAAAACAGGCCTGTGAGCAATTTGTGTACTGGCAAGATAATGGGTTGCATCTTCCGGGAGTATCCGTCAACGTCAGTGCTCGCCAATATCATTGCCATGACTTCGTAACCCAAGTGGAATGGTTGCTGAAAAATACCAATATGCCAGCTGAAAAACTGATGCTGGAAATTACCGAGTCAGTCGTGCTGGAAAACCTGCAAGACACCATCGATAAAATGCACCAACTACGTCAGCTAGGGGTGAGTTTATCTATTGATGATTTTGGCACTGGCTATTCCTCACTGGCCTACCTAAAAACATTGCCCGTCAATGAAGTAAAATTAGATCGCTCATTTATCAACCGGCTAGCAGAAGATTATAAAGATCAAGCTCTGGTCTCTTGTGTGGTTAATCTGGCGACCGTTTTAGGCTTTCGGGTATTAGCTGAAGGAGTTGAAACGGAACAACAACTGGATGTATTACGCACCTTGAACTGTGATTTTTTCCAAGGTTATCTGCGCAACAAACCATTACCACAGCAGGAATTTACCCGATTGCTGGAACAGCTTAAACAAACGCAACTGTAGTTGAAAAATCTATGTCCGAGTATTCAAAACCACTCGGACATATTTCTCAAAACTCAAATTTATAGAACAAATCAACTGCCTGATCCAGACTGCTCACCGCCTGTAAATACAGTTGTGGCAGCAGGAAATATTTTAATTTCACTTCACTGACGGCACTGTAAACGCCGACACCATATTGCAGTTGTAAATCTTTCAGCAGATAAGCCGACAGGTTTACTTTGGTATCCGTTCCACTGCCGCTGGTATCAAACGCCGCATCTTTCAGGCCAAAGGTTGATGCTACATCAGACACGACACCATTAGTCTGCCCTAGCCCTGCGCCAATCATCATTGCAGCCATTGATTCTTCCGTCGAACCATTAGTAGTTGCTGTTGAGCTGCGTCCACGCAACAGGTAAGACAATTTATCGGTATCCGGTAATTCCGGCTCAGAGAAAACCTGTGCACTGATCGAATTGATCGGCGAGTTAATTTTAACCCCAACAGTGACACTGCTGTCCTCCATCGTCGACGGATCACGAATGGCCTCCGCCATAACGTAAGGCTCCATTACATCGCCGTTAAACATCAGCTTACCGCTACGGATCACCAGATTTTGCCCATAAGCCTTAAAACGCCCGTTGACCAGACGAATCTCGCCTTGCGTCATCAGGTTTTGACCCGGTTTCTGACGAAAACGTAAACCACCGCCCAGCGCTGTTTTTAGGCCCATTGCACTGAACTGAACATCGGAGCCTAATCGGAGATCAACATTCATAAAAAAAGGAAACGGTGCTGGGCGATTTTGCTGTTGCAGCGGTCTGACGATATGCACATCATCCGATATTTCAATCCCATTATCCGGCAGACTTTTGATATCAATTCGGGCCCATGGCACGATAATGTCACCATCCAGCCTCGCCTGTTCAGCATCAAATTGTAACTGCAGATCAGAATCGACTCTGCCGTTACCATAACCGGCAAAAGCCAGTTCCACTTCTTTACCGCGCAACGCCAACACGCCCGATAATACCCCACCCGGCCAGCGGGTATGGCCTGTCAGTGTGGCGGTTCCCTTGCCGGCGTGCAGGCTGGCATTCAATTTCGCCTGATCGCCGTTAATCACTAACGTGCCATTGATCTGGCGTAGGCTCAGCATTTCCGTTTCCGTGTCCACCTCGCCATCTCTCAGCCGGGCCTGACCATAGAATAACGGGGCATCCAATGTACCAGCCAAACGCCCCTCGATATCGACACGGCCTTTGGTGCTGTGCAAAACATCAATCAACGGTGCAACACCATACAACTGTAAGTTCGTCAGATTCACGGTGCCAGTGAGTTGCCGACGTTTTAGAGGATCAGAAACCTGAGCCGATATATTGATATTACCCAGCATGTCAGAATCCAGAACAAACGCCATTTGGGCTGATTTTTGCGTCATTGCAAGCTGCAAACTCATATCTCGGTATGGCGTATTGATCTGATCGGTAATCAACTCGCCATGCTGACTGCGTAAAGAGACTGACAGATCGGGCGAATTGCCGCTCCAGCCCAAAATGCCATTCGCTTGCAAGGCACTCTGCCAATTTAAAGCATCCGGCAACCAAGGCTTAAGACGCTTGGTATTAAGATCTGACAACGTAAACGGGATCTTTCCCCGCGATGAAGACAAAATTGAATCTGTAAAACAAAGCTGTGACGGAGATGAATTCCAGCAATGTGATTTAAACGTGAATATCTTAGTTTTCCACTGCAAAGCCACAGGGGAACGTAGCTTCCATTCACCAGACAACCCACCCAGTACGCCTTCCTGCAATTGTCCCTGCCAGAAATTTTTATTCCAGCCACCACTAAGCAGCAGTGCTCCATTCAATTGCTTACCGTCAGCAGTTAATTTCAGTTGATGTTGCTGAGCATTGCCGTTGAGCGACAGAGTGACGTTTTGCAAACGAGTACCATCGATATTCCAACGATTTACATGCAGTTGTAATTGTCCGGGCAGTGTTTTATCCAGTGTGGCTCGGCCCGTTAATTCAAATTCACGGATAAGCTGCCCCGGCATGACGATACGAGGAGCTGCCAGTCGAAATACCAGTATGGGGGCATTTGCGGGGCCATTTAGTCGAAAATCACCATCGACACCACCATCCCATTGCGGATTAATAGCCGATAGTTTTTGCGCCCGCAGTTTACCGACCAATGCCCACTGTTTATCTAATTTGCCGTTTAACGTCAGTGTATTGGGGCCATTATCAATCGCAATTTGTTGGAATTGCCAATTGCCCTGTTCATCTCCTTGAATGGAACCTTGGGTCGTTAGCGGAAAACCATTCCATTTACCTTTCAAATCGATATTCGATAAATTGCCTTGCCAGCGATCATCCTGCCAATGCAATTCCTGTTTTAGTCCACCAGCAACACTCGCTTTGGTGTCCGGTAACCAACGATTTACCTCCGGTAATTGCAATTCTGACTGCCCTTGCCAGTGCAGTCCTTTTTGCCAGCTTAACTGGCCAGCGACAATCAATTGATTAACGCCATCGCCAAATTGCAGTCGTTGCAGATCCAGTTTTTCGGTGGTGCCGCTTAAGACTAACTGCAAATGAGTGGAAGGAAAGTCGAGCCATTTACAATTACTTTCCAGTTTGAGCTGATAGGTACGTAATGAACCACGCAGATCGAGTTTACCCTTTTCCACCGATAATCCCGCCAGCGATGCAGGTAATGGCAATTGCACCCAATCGCCGGTCAGTTCAAAGGGCAATCCATTGGTTAGTGGTTTCAGCCCGCCTTGCAACCGGACTTTTTCTTTTCCTTCCAGCACGGCATTAAACGTTAATTGCGCTAAATCACCCTTTGCTGTCAGCGTAATATTGCGTGCAGCATCAGGAGAAACAACGGGTAAGGCAGCCTGTGCTTTTAATGTGGCATCCAACAAGTAATGCTGAATGAAAGTCATTTTCCCCGATAATTCAGCACTGCGTTTATCTTGCTTAACTACTACTTTTTGCACTGTCAGCGCTGTACCATCAAAACGGGCTTGCAGGCTAATATCCATCAGATCAGTATCAAAACCTTGCTGATGATATCGCCCTTGTTTTATATCCAATTGCGCCAAAGTGATATCAAAGGGTACGAAAACTTCTGGCAATTCTGTGTCGTTCGTTTTCGCTTTTTCTGCGGTAGTAGACGGTTTTCCTGCTGCACTTGGCGTTGGCTTTAGCCAGACGTCAACCAATTCAGACTGAGAAGACTTGATTGCAATGTGGTGAGCCTGCCAATTAGCCTCAGTTGCCAATGATTTAATTTTGACCTGAACAACCGGGTCATCATAGATAAAATCGGATAATTTCAGCTGACCTAAAACAATAGGTATCGGAGAAGAGATATATTCATTAACCGACGGAAGCAGTACCAGCTCGCTATCTGGTACTGCAGGCTCCGCGACATCCTGCCGAGTTACGACCAATCCATCCACTGCAAGCGAATTAATCTCAAATTGCCCCGACAGCAAAGACGTCAGTTTCCACTTTGCATCAACTTGTTTTAGCGAAATACTGACATAGTCATTTTGCCATTTAGTATCACGCAGTTGCCAGCCTTCAGCCAGAGAACCAGAAACCCATTTCCCTTCTAGCCCCGGCACGACACGGACCATTTGGTTCCAGACTAGCTGACTGCCGAAAGTAGAAAAAAACAGGAAAAATAGCAACGCGATCAGAAACGCCACCAACAGCATCGAAGAGGCAACCCAACGTCGACTTTTGCGACTCATAGTTCAGGCCCCAACGCAAAGTGTAAACGATATGGTACTTTTTGTTCTGATACACCAAACGCTAAGTCAAACCGTAATTGACCAACCGGCGTTAGCCAGCGGCCACCAATACCAGTGCCAATTTTCCATGGATCTGTATAGTCATTCGTCGCCGTACCGGCATCAACAAACGTCGCTATCCGCCATTTTGGCGCGACCTGATAGTTATATTCCAAACTACCTGCACTCACATTCAACGCACCAGAAAGTTTGCCGGAAGAGTCGAGTGGCGAGATACTTTCATAACCAAAACCACGCACCGTTTGATCACCACCGGTAAAAAAACGCTGCGACGCAGGGATCTCACTTAAGTTCCCCCATAGCAAAGCGCCTTGCTCGGCACGGAAGATTAATCGATGTTTACTGGCATAAGTTCGTAGCCATTTGGTGCGTCCCCATATTTTCACAAAACGGGTATCCGATGCCCAAAGGGGATCAGAAAACATTACCGAGATGGTTTGTTGATCACCCCAGTAAGGATCTATACCGCCCTGACTACGCACACGCGTAATTGATGCGCCCGGTAAAAACAACAGACTATTGCCGCTATCTTCACCCTGCTCATATTTTTCATACGCCGTTTTGAAAAAGTAATCTCGTTGCCAGCGACCAAGTAAGGTCGTCCAATAATGCAAACCGGTTTCTATTTTCTGAGAACGCGTATCATCCTGATCGACATTTTCATAGGTAGTTTGTAATTGGTAATAATCATCGATCGGATTTTTATTGGGAATGCGATAACTGAAATCAACGGTCTGCGTGGTTTGCGCCACTTTTATCTGTGATGAAAAACGGTGTCCGTAATCGTTCACCCACGGACGTTCCCAGTTCCACTGCACCCGCGGGCCTTCATCGGTAGAAAAACCAATACCGGTTTCCATCTGATTTGGCTTTTTCTTCTCTAAATGCACAGATACCGGCACAAGGTAATCTTTACTCTCTGCTATCTGCGGATGAACATCCACCACCTGAAAATAACGGGTTTGCGATAACGACTGACTCAGCTCCGCTAATTTACGTGTATCGTACACATCGCCCTGTTTAAAACGAAATAGCGGCTGGATCACCTTTGTCTGCGCAATGCCATCCACTGAGATCTCACCGAAACGGTAGCGATGACCACTCTTGAAAACAATATGAATATCCGCAGCTCGATCACGGGGATAAACCAGCACATCTGATTTTTCCATTTTGGCGTCAAAATAGCCGTGTGTTGCCGCCAGCGTTTTTAAACGACGTTTGATATTTTCATACTTACCATGATGCATCGCATCGCCAATGCTTAAATCCATCGAGGATAAAATTTTCAGAAAATCAGGATCTTTCTGAGAATCTCCGTCTAATTCCACCTGAAGTTGGCGCACTAACACCGGCTTACCCGATTCAATTTGTATCTGAAGACTGTTACTTTTTTCTGACGGATAGGTGAATTTGATCTGGGGGGAATAATAGCCAATTGCCTGCATGGCCTGCCGAACAGACAGCTCAATTTTCTTTGCCAGACCTTCAGCTTTCTGGCTATCAATGGCGGGTAATGCCGCAAGATAATAACGCACATTATCCAACGACTCGCCTTTAACGCCGCGAATATCATAGATCACGGGTTTAGCCAGTGCAGTGGAAATGCCACACACCAACAGACAACCAGCGATCAGGTGATTTAGATATTTTTTATAATTCAACGAATACCAACTCATTTCCGTGCACCAGAATGGCAAATTTGTTAATACGCTGTAACACGTTAATCCTACCACAGCATCGCTTCGGATGAGTCAGAAAACAGTATATGTATCAATTCTATTGCTTGGATTTTCTGAAATTTGGGACTAACCTAGCAGAGCATATTCTCAGGGCGGGGTGAAAGTCCCCACCGGCGGTATACAGTCAGGAATGGTTCCCGACTGAAAGCCCGCGAGCGGTTAAAACAGAACATCGTTTTAATGACAGCAGATCCGGTGTAATTCCGGGGCCGACGGTTATAGTCCGGATGAAAGAGGATACAACAAGCCTCCGCG
>CALMKU010000305.1 GCA_937866945.1 uncultured Tolumonas sp. | reverse complement strand
CCATATTGGCTACCCTCGGGGTCATCAGCGGAACTAATCCGATGCATGCCCTGTTATATCTGATCGTGTCGCTGATTGCGGTCGGCATGATTTTCTTCAGTCTCGGTGCCAGCTTTGTCGGTGCTATGCAGGTGATTGTCTACGCCGGTGCCATCATGGTGCTGTTCGTGTTCGTGGTGATGATGCTGAACTTAGGCACCGCTCAAGAACAAGAACGGCAATGGATGAAACCCATGACCTGGGTTGGCCCACTGCTGTTAAGTGTAGGGCAAATGGCGGTGTTTTATGTGGCATTACATGGCATTGAAGGCACTATTACCGGCGAACCGATTACCGCCAAACAGGTTGGTATTGGTTTGTATGGCCCGTATGTACTGGCGGTAGAGCTGGCATCCTTGTTACTGCTGGCAGGTCTGGTAGCCGCTTATCATCTGGGTCGCGAAACCCGCCGTGGTGACATTATTTCCACCCGTAACGAGGAGGATGACGCATGAATGGCATTCCATTTGAGCATGGACTGATCGTCGCAGCCATCCTGTTCTCGCTCGGTTTATGCGGTTTGTTACTCCGTCGCAATCTGCTGTTTATTCTGATGAGCATCGAAGTATTGATGAACGCCTCTGCGGTGGCTTTTGTGGTCGCTGGTAGTCGATACGGTCAGGTAGACGGACAAATCATGTACATTCTGGTGATCAGCCTCGCAGCCGCCGAAGCCAGTATTGGTCTGGCGCTGTTGATGAGAATGTACCGTCGTCACCACACGCTGAATGTCGATGCGGTTAAGGAGATGCGCGGATGAATCTGTTATTCCTGACTTGTCTGTTCCCGTTTGTCGGTTTTCTGATACTCGCATTTTCTGCAGGTCGTCTGAGTGAGAACCGTGCAGCGTTGGTGGGTGTCGGTAGCATCGGGCTTTCCGCACTGACCACCCTCGTCGTCGGCATGCAATTTCTGCAACAAGCCACTGCAGGCGCGATTTACAACCAAACGCTGTGGCAATGGATCAACACCGCCACCCTGAAAGTAGGCTTAGTGCTGCATCTCGATGGTCTGTCACTGACCATGCTGGGTGTGGTGACCGGCGTTGGTTTCCTGATCCACCTGTTTGCTTCCTGGTATATGCGCGGTGAAGAGGGTTACTCACGCTTCTTTGCTTACACCAATCTGTTTATTACCAGCATGCTGTTTTTAGTGCTGGCAGATAACCTGATGTTTGTTTATCTCGGTTGGGAAGGTGTCGGTCTGTGCAGTTACTTGCTGATCGGTTTTTACTATAAAGATCGCAATAACATTGCTGCGGCGATGAAAGCGTTTATCGTCACCCGCGTCGGTGACGTGTTCCTCGCGATTGGTTTGTTTGTGCTTTATCGTGAATTAGGCACTCTGAACATTGCCGATATTCTGGTGTTAGCACCCCAGAAACTAACCGCAGGCGACCCAACGATCGAGTTTGCCACACTGATGTTATTGGGTGGTGCCGTAGGTAAATCAGCTCAGTTGCCGTTACAAACCTGGTTGGCAGACGCGATGGCTGGCCCAACGCCGGTCTCAGCATTGATCCACGCGGCCACCATGGTGACTGCCGGTGTCTATCTGATTGCACGTACACATGGCTTGTTCCTGATGGCACCGGATGTTTTGCATCTGGTCGGCATTGTTGGTGCTGTTACGTTAATACTGTCTGGTTTTGCAGCACTGGTGCAGACCGATATCAAACGTATTCTGGCTTACTCTACCATGAGCCAGATCGGTTACATGTTCCTAGCGTTAGGCGTGGGTGCATGGGGTGGTGCAATATTCCACCTGATGACACATGCGTTCTTTAAAGCGTTATTGTTCCTCTCGGCCGGCTCAGTAATTATTGCCTGTCATCATGAGCAGAACATTTTCAAGATGGGTGGGCTGCGCAAATCTATTCCATTAGTGTATGCCGCATTTTTGATTGGTGGCTCCGCACTGGCTGCCCTGCCCTTCGTCACCGCTGGTTTCTTCAGTAAAGACGAGATCTTGTTTGCCGCTTATCAGGGTGGTTATTCCGGTCTGTTATTGTCTGGTCTGGTTGGTGCGTTCCTGACCTCGCTATATACCTTCCGTCTGATTTTTATCGTGTTCCACGGTGAAAGTAAGCTGCAGGCACATCCGGGACATGGCCTCAGTCATCATCTGCCTCTGCTGGTGTTAATGCTGCTGTCTACCTTTGTTGGTGCTTTGATCACCCCACCTCTGGCGAGCGTGTTCCCTGCGGTCAATGAAAGTCATGACGGAAAGTTACTGATCGAACTGCTGTCAGCGACGATTGCCATCGCGGGTATTGCGTTGTCAGCATTCTTGTTCCTGGGTGAACGTAAACTGGTGAGTAAACTGGCTAATTCGCCTATCGGTAAACCGCTTAGCGTGTTGTGGTTTAATGCCTGGGGTTTTGACTGGCTTTATCATCACCTGTTGGTCATGCCATATCAGGCGATGGCCCAACTGTTAAAACGCGATCCGTTAGACAGAATGATAGCGCTTTGTGCTCTGGTTGTTGGTGCACTGAATCGTCTGAGCGTGCAAATGGTAACCGGAAATCTGCGCTGGTATGCCGCCAGCATGAGTCTGGGTGCGCTGGTCGTGTTGACTTTGTTGTTGGTGTACTAGGAGGCCTGTCGTGAGTTTACTCTGGTTAATACTGTTACCGTTTATCGGCGGCTTCCTCTGCTGGTTGGTGGAATTCACCCACAAAGGAACCAACATTCCACGTTGGATTGCCTTGGTGACCATGTCACTGCAACTGATGTTATCGCTCAGTTTGTGGCAATCGCATGATTTTTCACTGGTACTGCCAGGACAAGGCAACTGGACGCTCGATTACCAGCTGCCGTGGATCCCTCGCTTTGGTATTTCCGTTCATTTAGCCATGGATGGGATTTCCCTGCTGATGGTGTCACTGACTGGTTTGCTGGGTATTTTGGCGGTCGTCTGTTCCTGGAATGAAATTCAGGATCGTGTCGGTTTCTTCCACCTAAACCTGTTGTGGATCTTAGGTGGTGTTATTGGCGTGTTCTTGTCACTGGATCTGTTCCTGTTTTTCTTCTTCTGGGAAATGATGCTGGTGCCGATGTACTTCCTGATTGCGCTGTGGGGACACAGTGGCTCTGATGGTCGTACCCGTATTTACGCGGCAACCAAATTTTTCCTGTACACGCAGGCCAGTGGCTTGCTGATGCTGCTCTCTATTCTGGCATTGGTTTTTATCCATTTCCGGGCAACCGGCGTGTTCTCTTTCGATTACACCCAACTGCTGGGAACCAGCATGGCGCCGGAAGTAGAATTTATGCTGATGCTGGGTTTCTTCGTCGCTTTTGCGGTGAAGATGCCACTGGTGCCACTGCACGGCTGGTTGCCGGATGCACACAGTCAGGCGCCAACTGCCGGTTCCGTTGACTTAGCGGGGATCTTGCTGAAAACCGCAGCCTACGGTCTGCTACGCTTTGGTATTCCGCTGTTCCCGAACGCCTCTGTTGAGTTCGCGCCCATCGCCATGACACTGGGTCTGATCGGCATCATTTATGGTGCGGTGCTGGCATTCAGTCAAACCGATATCAAACGCTTGGTGGCTTACACCAGTGTTTCGCATATGGGGTTCGTGGTTATCGCGCTGTATGCCGGCACAGCAACCGCCATTCAGGGTGCCATTGTGCAAATGGTGGCGCATGGTTTGTCTGCGGCAGGCTTATTCATCATGTGCGGACAACTGTACGAACGTCTGCACACTCGTGATCTTCGTGAGATGGGCGGCTTATGGCATCGTCTGCGTTACCTGCCGGGAGTGATGTTGTTCTTCTCAGCCGCTTCGCTGGGGTTACCGGGCACCGGTAATTTTATCGGTGAATTCATGATCTTGCTGGGCAGCTTCCCGTCTGTGCCGACTATCGTCATTGTAGCGACTGTTGGTCTGGTGCTGGCATCGGTCTATTCATTGGTGATGCTACAACGCGCTTGTTTTGGACAAGGTAAAGTGAATACCCCTCTGCGCGGTTTAAATCTGCGTGAGTTTGGTATTTTGCTGCTGTTAGTTGCCTTGCTGGTTGGCCTTGGCATTTATCCACAGCCAGTGCTGGATGTCAGTGGCATGACGGGAACACTGTTACAACCTGACAGTGCGCTTGCCATTACCGGTCAGCCTTAGGAGATCTCTATGTTTAACTTTGCACAATTGATTGCCGAACTACCGCTGCTGCTGACGGCACTGACAGCCATCGCCGTTATGCTGTCAATTGCATGGCAGCGTAACCATCGTCAGGTATTTCTGATTACCGTCATTGGGTTAAATGCGGCATTGGTCAGTCTGTTAGTCACCAGCCATGCAGCACCTGTTATTGTGACACCATTACTGATTGTTGACTCGTATGCTGTATTTTATACCGCGCTGATCATTATTGGTTCACTGGCGACGGTAACACTGGCACGAGCCTGGTTGAAAAAATTCCCCGATAACCGGGAAGAGTTTTATCTGTTGCTGTTGTTGGCATCAACCGGTGCTATCGTTATGGCGCAGGCACATCATCTGGCGGCACTGTTTATCGGTATCGAATTGATGTCGCTGCCGCTGTTTGGTCTGGTCGGTTACGCGTTCCGCCAACGTCGTTCTCTGGAGGCCGCGGTTAAATACATGGTGTTGTCAGCCAGTGCGACCGCATTCCTGCTGTTCGGTATTGCTCTGATTTATGCACAATGCGGCAGCCTGGACATTGCCACTATCGGCGCACAGCTGTCCAAATTACCTTCCACTGAAACCGCGCATGTAACTCTGCTTATTGTCGGTCTGGGTATGATGGTGATTGGCTTTGGCTTTAAATTATCACTGGTGCCATTCCATCTGTGGACACCTGATGTTTATCAGGGCGCACCGGCTCCGGTGACAACCTATCTGGCTACTGTCAGTAAGATTGCCGTCTTTGCCGTGTTACTGCGGTTGTTCTATACCATTCCGGCTACTGATTCGTTCTTCTATCAGCTACTGGGCGGTCTGGCGTTTGTTTCGATAGTCATTGGTAATTTACTGGCGCTACTGCAAAGTAACCTGAAACGTCTGTTGGGTTTTTCATCCACCGCGCATTTCGGTTATTTGCTGGTTGCTCTGATTGCCTGCCGTCTTGGTACATTATCGTTCGAAGCCGTAGCACTCTATCTGGTGATGTATCTGCTCACATCAGTTGGTAGTTTTGGGGTGGTAAGTCTGATGTCCAGCCCTTACCAAGATAAGGATGCCGAAGATCTCCCCGCTTATCGTGGTCTGTTCTGGCGTCGTCCGGTGTTAACTGCGGCAATGACAGTGATGTTCCTGTCACTGGCTGGTATTCCGATGACCTTAGGTTTTATTGGTAAGTTTTATATTCTGGCGGTTGGTATCCAGTTCCACTTCTGGTGGCTGACAGGTGCTGTGGTATTCGGTAGTGCAGTCGGGCTTTATTACTATTTGCGCGTAATCAGCATCATGTACTTGCGTACACCCGGCATGCCATCACGCGATGCCAGTAACGACTGGGCTCTCACTACCGGTGGTTTTATGGTGCTGCTTTCCGCTATTTTAGTGGTCGCGTTGGGCATCTACCCGCAACCCCTGCTTGATCTGCTGCCGCTCGCACAACTCGCGACACCTTAACCTTCTCTCCGGCACATTTCCTGTGAAGTGTGCCGGTATTTCATGCATCTTTGCTACCTGATTGATCTTAAATTGGTACTATAAATACCACTTGAATCAAGCTATTGTCTGGAAAGCAGACCTTTGCCATGCGAAGGAGTTACCGTGTTATATAAAAATATTGCTAAAAAACTGCGGTTTCGCATCAATTCCGATGAGTTTGCCATTGGCGATGTCTTGCCGACTGAACGACAGCTGATGGAAGAATATCAAGCCAGCCGGGTGTCGATCCGCAAAGCCATTGATGAATTAGTAGCCATTGATCTGATTGAGAAAAAACAGGGTAGCGGCACATACATCAAACAAAAAGAAGTCGTGCATCTGATGGATCAACTGCGCAGTGGTCTGGAAAGTTCACAGGAAATAGGACAAACCATCACCAGCGATGTTTTGGAATTCGCTATTGTGTATCCCGATGATGAAATCGCTAACCGCCTAAAAATGAAGACAACTGATCGCGTTTATTACACCAAACGCCTGCGAAAAGTGAATGACCGCCCACAGATCATCGAAGAAAGTTTTATGCCGGTGAACTTATTTCCCGAGCTGACTATCCGCACCTTAGAGCGCTCAAAATTTGAGTATATCGAGAAAAATTTGGGTCTGATTATCGAAGGTAGTTATCAGGAATTTTCTCCGGTAATACCTGATAAAGAAGAAGAAAGATTACTGAATCTGCAGGGTCGTGAACCAGTACTGCAAATCACTTCGCTCTCTAATTTCCAAGATGGCACGATTTTCGACTATAGCATCATGAAATTTAAGGCCAGCGAATATCTACATGCCATGTATATACGCAGGGAAACACAGGGGCCGATACTGTCACAGAAACAAGGGTTAACAACAGAACGCGAAACAATTCCACATGCATCAACAGAGGAAACTCTCAAGTTTTATCCCGTACAATAGCGCTCACTTACTGTTAAAGGAAACAAAGAAGATGAACAACTTTAGTTTTCGTAACCCTACCAGAATTCATTTTGGCAAAGGCCAAATCGCAAAAATCAAAGAAGAAATTCCGGCAGATGCCCGTGTGCTGATCACCTATGGCGGTGGCAGCATCAAAAAAAATGGTGTTTTAGAACAGGTCTATGCAGCCTTAGAAAACATCATTTTTTTTGAGTTTGGTGGCATCGAACCTAATCCGCATTTTGAAACATTGATGAAAGCCGTTGAGCTGGTAAAACAAGAAAAAATTACCTATCTGCTGGCTGTTGGTGGTGGTTCAGTGGTGGATGGCACTAAATTTATTGCCGGAGCCGCCTTATATGACGGCGATCCGCTGGAAATGGTCTATACCCGTGCAGCAAAAGTTAAAGCCGCACTACCGCTCGGCTGCATCTTAACGCTCCCGGCCACCGGCTCAGAAATGAACGGCAATGCGGTTGTTACGCGCTGGGAAACCAAAGATAAAATGGGTATGTTTTCTGAATTAATGCGTCCGGCATTCTCCATTCTCGATCCGGAAACCACCTATAGTCTGCCTGCACGTCAGGTCGGCAACGGTGTTGTTGATGCGATGGTACACATCTTAGAACAATACATGACTTACCCGGTCAACGGTAAGGTGCAGGATTATTATGCCGAAAGCCTGCTGAAGATCCTGATGGAAGATGGCCCGCAAGCACTGACTGATCCGGTGAACTATGACGTGCGCGCTAATATCATGTGGGCGGCAACGCAAGCCCTGAATGGTACGTTGAATCTGGGCATGCCTGGTGACTGGTCAATTCACGCCATTGGTCACCAGATCACAGCGCTATATGGTTTGGATCATGCGCAAACCTTGGCGATCGTGTTACCGGCTGTCTGGCATTACAAAAAAACGCAGAAAAAAGCGAAATTACTGCAATATGCCGATCACGTATTAGGCATTCAAGAAGCTAATGATGACCAGTGTGCAACGTTAGCGATAGAAAAAACCCGCGCGTTTTTTGAATCAATGGGCGTGCCAACGCGCTTCTCTGCGTATGGTCTGGACGCAACAGCCATTCCCGCTATCGTTGAAAAATTAAGACAACATGGTCGTTTAAAACTGGGTGAACATGGCGATATTACACCGGATGATGTAACACAATTACTGCAGTTAGCCCTATAAAAAATGCCACCGAATGGTGGCATGACTTAACCCAAGAACAACTCCCCTCATCTTCTGTTTCAGCAGGCTTCAGCTCAAGCAAAGCCTGCTGAACAGCGATTAATGCAACTCAGGCCAGTAATCTTTATTGGCGGCAATCAGATCATCCAAAATTGCTTTCGCCACGCTGGCACTTGGCACTGTTTTCGACAGCGTGATGGCTTGCCACAGTTTGGCATAAGATTTTTCCATCCATGCCTCAACTACCAGTTTTTCTACCGCAACCTGTTGATTCATCAAACCAAGCTGGAATTGTGGGATCTTACCGATTTGCATTGGTTCCGGGCCAGTATTGCCAACCAGACATGGAATTTCCACCATAGCAGTCGGGTCAAAGTTAGTGACAGAGCCTTGGTTTGGCACGATCAGCAGCATGCGTTCTTTTGTGTTGTAAGCAATGGCACGCGCCAGATCCACGATGTAAGACGCATGTTCATCGATATGCAAAGAAGCACCGGCGGATGAACCTTGTTCAGCAATTTTACGACATTCACCAAACACATGTTTTTCACGCCCATCCATGACTTCGTTAGCACGGGTGTATTCTTTATTTGAATGCTCCACCACATAGTCAGGGAACAGGTAATACTTCAGGTATGTATTTGGTAAGGTATTGGTATCTAATGCGAAGACATCTTTCACCTTGGCAAAGGTATCGTTCCAGCTTGGTTCCACATGCTGAGAATCAATATCCTTGTGCACCACATAACCGTATTTCGCGACATGCTCTTTCAGCTTCGGCATCAGATCATTACCCGCTTGGTCACGAATATCGCTGTACCAGCCGAAGTGGTTCAGACCATAGTATTTCACGCTCATCTCTTTACGAGATTCCAGACCCAGGATCTCTGCCATACGCACTTCAATACCCACCGGCATGTCACAGATGTTCAGGATCTTAGAGTTAGGACGCATACTACGGGTGGCTTCTGCCACAATTGCAGCAGGGTTAGAGTAGTTGAGCATCCAGGCGTTCGGAGAATATTTCTCCATGTAATCAACCAGCTCCAGTACACCACCGATAGAACGCATCCCGTAAGCGATACCACCAGGGCCGCAAGTTTCCTGACCCACCACACCGTATTTCAATGGGATTTTTTCATCCAGCTCACGCATCGGATATTTACCAACACGAATATGCGCCATTACGAAATCCACACCGCTGAATGCTTCACGCGGATCAGTGGTATAAGAGAAGACCACTTCCGGTGCACGTTCTTTAATTAGCACGGCACACGCTTTACCGATGGTTTCCTGACGTGCTGCATCATTGTCATAAAATTTCAGTTCTTTAATCGGAAATTTATCCAGATTATCTAACAGCATTAAAACGATACCAGGCGTAAAAGTACTACCACCACCAGCTACTAATACAGAATATTTTTTCATGTTAATCTCCAACTACGACTAATTAATTATTTAACTATTCAGATTTAACCATTCAGATTTAATCACTCAGATTTAACTATTATTTAATCATTAAGCATTTTTCATCAGATTTTCCATGCTGTCGCGAACCTGCGGTACCGATAAACCGATAATCACCTGTATTGCATCTTTATTTCTGACCACACCGTGTGCACCGATTTGACGGAAGACAGCATCACTCATGACCTGTTTTTCATCTTTCACGCTGATACGAAGGCGGGTCGCACAATTATTTACTTCCGCAATATTTTCACTGCCACCTAATGCTTCCAGTAATTGCAGTGCCTGATCATCAAACTGACTGCCTTTATTATCTTCACCCTGAGCACCCTGACGATTTTTATAATCCGCCTTGGTGAATAATTTAATATCTTCACTATCAGCTTCACGGCCTGGTGTTTTCACATCAAAGCGGACAATCAGATATTTAAAGACAAAGAAGTAGATGACGGTAAATACACTGCCAATCATGATTTGCATAACAACATTCATGGCATGGTTGTGGAACATCGGTAGCCAGTTCTGCACCATGATTTCCAGTAAACCACCACCCATGTTGCCAACGATGCCATTCATATACATCACCGCCGCCATGGTTGCCGCCAGCACGGCATGGATGGCAAACAGGAACGGCGCTACGAACAGGAAGGTAAACTCCAGTGGTTCTGTAATTCCCACCAACACTGCGGTCAGCACAGCAGGGATCAGCAAACCAGCGACTTTCTTTTTATTCTCTGGCTTGGAGGTCATGTACATTGCGCAGGCAATACCAATGGCACCAAAGATTTTCGAGTTACCATGCAAAGCAAAAGCGCCTTGCGGGAACAACTTGATCAGTGGTTCAGTGGAGTTACTAAATTCCGCGATATGTTGGATCCAGTAAGCCTGAATACCACCTTCCACCACAGCTGGGCCAAGCACGAACGGACCATAGATAAAGTGATGCAAACCAGTCGGGATCAGAATGCGTTCCAGGAAAGTGTAGATCCAGACACCCAATGCCCCCGCATGACTCAGGAATACCTGCAGAGAAGCAATGCCGCCTTGCACTTTTGGCCATACCAGTGCAGTTAAAAATGCCAGCGGTAACATCGCAATAAAACCAATAATGGTTACAAAAGCCGTACCTTGGAAAATACCGAGATAATCAGGCAATTTTTTATCAAAATAGCGGTTATGCACATAGGTCATAATAGCCGCAATAAAGATAGAACCGATAATACTGGTATCTAAGGTTTTAATACCGGCAATATTAGTTAAACCACTAACCCCACCAATTGGTTGATTAAAGTTAACGCCAAAATCAGCGCCCCAGGTTGTTAATATGGCAGCAATAAAATAATTAAATGTCAGATAAGAAACCATTACTGTTAAACAAGCCCGAGCTGGCGCCGTTTTAGCTAAACCGATTGGCAAACCAATGGCAAAAATAATTGGCATATTACGAAATACAGTCCAACTACCCTCTTGAATGATCATCCAGAGTTTAAACCAGACCGTATCAGAATTAGCAATTGAACCCACTAGCTGCGGGTTGGTTAATAATATTGATATACCTGCAACGATCCCCGCGAACGGGAATAATAATACGGGGGTAAACATCGCACCGCCGAATCGTTGTAATAATTTTAACATTGTTGTCGCTCCTCAGTTTCCAGCCTCAGTGACGTGGATCGTCATCTCCATCGACAAGTTCTTTTTTATGTTTGTGTGTTTGTGCCGTTGAAATTTTTCATGTTGCTAATGATGTTGTGCAGTATCAATATAGAACCAATGTAACTATAAAAAAGCGACAAAGATCACAAAGGTATCTTATTGGTATTAATAAATGACTTTTTGGTATCTAGTACAGAGAGAGAATGAAGAGATGACAACAAACGCCCCTGAAATAGGTATTACTTATTAGAGAATAAAGAGACCAATTAAAGCAGAGAGGAAATACACACTAGATAGGAAATAAATAATGGATAAGAAAACGGAGCAATGGGCGGAAAAGAATACAGGCAGGAAAACCTGCCTGTTAGTGACATCAGATATCTGATTCTTCAATTGAGGTGGGCCAGCCCATCGCCGTCTGGCGATCAGCCTCCAGCTGCAATTCCGACGCTCGCAGGTAGTGCTCATTCAACCAACCCAGCGGCAAACGTAAAATCAGCTGTTCATCTTTCGCTTCGATACCAAATTTAGGTACGGAACCTTCGGTACGACGCATACAAAGAATGATCGCAAAACGCAGCAACCGAGCAAGTCGGGTTGCCTGACGCAAAGAAACAGCATTCTGTTTCTCCAGCACTTCCAGTTTAAAGCCATCGCGCTGGTTATAGACCAGTGCGGACAACAACTGCTTCTGTGCTGGAGTAAACCCAGGCATATCAATATTATCAATGATATAGGCAGCATGCTGCGGCGCTTTTTTATACTCGATACAAAGCCCCAGCTCATGCAGCATCGCCGCCCAGCGCAACATCGGACGTCCATACTGTTCGCTCAGATGCCACTCTTTCTGCACTTGCTGGAAAGCGTAAAGAGCGGCATCACGTACTCGCTCAGCCTGAATACGATCCATCTGATAACGGGTGATCAGGCTGTCCGCGGCCCGTTCACGGACATCACAACTGCGGCGCTTGCCGATCATGCCGTAAATCAAACCTTCACGTAGCGCACCACCCGCCAGCGTCATGTTTTCGATTTGCAGCATTTCAAAGATAGCGATCAGGATCGCCAAGCCAGACGGGAAAACACTGAGTCGTTCCGGCATTAAGCCTTGCAATACCAGCATATCGAGGTGACCACAGGTCATCGCTTGCGCTTTCAGCTCATATAATTTCGCCAAAGTAACGCGTTCACTGCGCCCTTGAGCAATCATGATCTCCTGTAACGCCTGCACCGTACCGGATGCACCCACGCAACTTAACCAACCAAGCGCCCGATATTCTGCGGCAACTTCTTGCAGAACAACTTTAGCCGCCTCGATAGCAGCGGTAAAATTGGCCTCGTTCAGCAGGCCATCGGCAAAATAGCGTTTGATCCAAGTAACACAGCCCATATGCAGACTGTTCAGCAGCTTGGCATCATTACTTTCACCAATCACCAACTCCGTGCTGGCACCGCCGATATCAATAACCAGACGATTGCCTTCACCGCTCGACGTCCAAGAGACACCTTGGTAAATGGTACGGGCTTCATCTTCGCCGGAAATGATCTCGATTTTATGTCCCAGCACCTGTTCTGCGATCTGCAGGAATGAATCAACATTGCGAGCTAAACGCAAAGTCGCAGTGCCAACCACCCGAATATTCTCACGCGGCACATCCTGCAACTGTTCGGCAAACAAGCGCAGACAGTCCCAACCCCGCGCCATCGCCTCTAGGCTCAAATTGTGTTCATTATCCAGTCCAGCAGCTAAACGGACTTTACGTTTAACCTTAGCCACCGTGCGAATGGCACCAGCCACTTCTCGCACCACCAGCATGTGAAAGCTATTCGAGCCAAGATCAATTGCAGCATATAACGGAGATTGATCCACGTGAGACATCCTGTCGTTAAGATTTATTTCCCGGGCGACGACGGCCAGCAGGCTGGCGATCACGCATGTTACGATTCACTGGCAGACGATGGCGGATCACGCGTTTAGGTGGTGTCACATCATCCAGCAGTGCGCTTGGATCATACTTACTAACCGGGATCGGATGACGGGTATATTCTTCGATATCCGGCAAGTTAAACGCGTAATCTTCACAAGCAAAACTGATCGCATGTCCACTACGGCCAGCACGGCCAGTACGGCCAATGCGATGCACATAATCTTCCGCATCATCCGGTAAGTCATAGTTGAAAACATGGCTGACATCAGGAATATGCAGACCACGTGCCGCCACGTCAGTAGCGACTAACACATCCAAATGCCCAGCGGTAAAGTCTTCCAGAATTTTCAGACGTTTCTTCTGCGGTACATCACCGGTCAACATACCAACACGATGACCATCCGCCTGCAACCAGGCATGCACGTCTTCACAACCATGTTTGGTATTAGCAAAAACAATGGCTTTTTCCGGCCAGTCTTCTTCCATCAACGTCAGTAATAACAGTAACTTGTCTTCGTTAGATGGATAGAACAACTCTTCTTTGATGCGTTGACCGGTCATTTGTTCCGGTTCAATCTGAATATGCTGTGGCTCATTCATATGCTCGTAAGCCAACTCCTGTACGCGCAGCGACAGTGTGGCAGAGAACAACATATTCAAACGTTGTACTGGTGGCGGCATACGACGGAACAGATAACGAATATCTTTGATAAAACCGAGATCAAACATACGATCGGCTTCATCCAATACCACCACCTGAATCGCGCCCAGATCGATGATACCTTGCTTCAGATAATCGATAAGACGACCGGTGGTTCCGATCAACAGATCGACACCTTCCTGCAATACGGCAAGTTGCTTATCGTAACCATCGCCACCGTAACCCAAGCCCATTTTAAAACCGCAGCTTTCGGCCATCGGCACAGCATCATTATAAATTTGCACGGCCAACTCACGAGTTGGAGCCATGATCAGCACGCGAGGCTGATTTTTACGACGCTCAGCACTGGCTGGGTGTGTCAGCAAGTAGTTAAATGTACCCGCGAGGAATGCGATTGTTTTACCGGTACCGGTTTGTGCCTGACCTGCAATATTTTTTCCGGTCAGCAACAACGGTATCGTTTCTGCCTGAATAGGCGTGCAATTATGAAAGCCTTTAGCTTCCAGACCGGCCAGAACTTGTGGTTCCAGTCCGAGTTCAGCGAATTTGATCTCTGTAAGATGTGTTTTGCTCATGGGCAACAGGCTTATTAAATTAGGTTTGCAATAATAAACAGTATCTATTAATTAAGGTAACTGTTTGGCTTTTATTTCTTGATCCCTTTAATTTGCATCTTCGTACCCCTATATTGATACAGTAAACGAATTGCAAATGTGGAGTAAAAAATGAGCGACAAAATTGTACACGTGACCGATGCCAGTTTCGAAAGTGATGTATTAAACGCCTCTACCCCAGTTTTAGTTGATTTTTGGGCTGAATGGTGTGGTCCATGCAAAATGATTGCCCCAATCCTAGACGAAGTAGCTGGCGAATACGCCGGTAAAGTGACTGTTGCCAAACTGAACATCGATCAGAACTCTGGTACTCCACCAAAATTTGGGATCCGCGGCATTCCGACTCTGCTGCTGTTCAAAAACGGTGCTGTCACTGCCACTAAAGTTGGCGCACTGTCTAAGACTCAGTTGAAAGAGTTTCTTGACGCAAATATCTAATCTGCTCGATCTGAGGGGGCTAAAGCCTCCTCAGTTTTTTATAATGCCTGATTTTCATCCATTTCTCACTGTAGATAGCTAGACGCCCTGATAAATTGATGCTAATTTGATTAAACGATGCTGTTCGTACCCGCTTGATGCGCTCTCTCCAGCAGCTTTATCCAGCAATTAATCCAACCATGCAATTCCCGAAACTACATCACCTCTATGAATCTAACTGAACTAAAGAATACAGCAGTCTCTGAACTGGTACATCTGGGCGAATCTATGGGCCTGGAAAATCTGGCCCGTCTGCATAAAAAAGACATCATTTTCGCTATTCTCAAAGCCCACGCGAAAAGCGGGGAAGACATCTTTGGTGATGGCGTATTGGAAATTTTGCAGGATGGCTTTGGTTTCCTGCGTTCCGCTGATAGCTCTTATCTTGCAGGTCCGGACGACATTTATGTCTCTCCAAGCCAGGTTCGTCGTTTCAACTTACGTACCGGCGACACCATTTCCGGTAAAATCCGTCCACCAAAAGAAGGTGAACGTTATTTTGCATTGCTGAAAGTTGACACCGTCAACTATGACCGCCCAGAAAATGCACGTAATAAAATTCTGTTTGAAAACTTAACACCACTGCATCCGACCAAACGCCTGCGTTTGGAACGGGGTAATGGTTCAACAGAAGATATTACCGCCCGTATCCTAGATTTGGCATCGCCAATCGGTAAAGGTCAGCGTGGTCTGATCGTGGCGCCACCAAAAGCCGGTAAAACTATTCTGTTGCAAAACATTGCGCAGAGCATTACCAGCAACCATCCTGATTGCGAACTGATCGTTCTGCTGATCGACGAACGTCCAGAAGAAGTTACCGAGATGCAACGCATGGTAAAAGGTGAAGTAGTTGCTTCTACCTTTGATGAACCAGCAACGCGTCACGTTCAGGTAGCTGAGATGGTTATCGAAAAAGCCAAACGTTTGGTTGAACACAAAAAAGACGTGGTGATCCTGCTCGACTCGATTACTCGTCTGGCGCGTGCTTACAACACCGTGATCCCATCATCAGGTAAAGTGCTGACCGGTGGTGTGGATGCGAATGCCCTGCATCGTCCAAAACGCTTCTTTGGTGCTGCTCGTAACGTAGAAGAAGGTGGTTCATTGACCATCATCGCGACTGCGTTGGTTGATACCGGTTCGAAGATGGATGAAGTGATCTACGAAGAGTTCAAAGGCACCGGTAACATGGAGCTGCATCTGTCTCGTAAGATTGCAGAGAAACGTGTTTACCCTGCGATTGATATCACTCGTTCTGGTACTCGTCGTGAAGAATTACTGACGGCGCAAGATGAACTGCAGAAAATGTGGATCTTGCGTAAATTCGTTCACCCAATGGGCGAAATCGACGCGATGGAATTCATGATCGACAAACTTTCGATGACCAAAACCAACGATGAATTCTTTGAAGCGATGAAGCGTCAACAGAAATAATCTAAGTGACATCATGAAAGTAAAGGGACAGCTTATGCTGTCCCTTCGTTTTTCTAGCAGGCGAACAATTTTAGCTCGTTAGCTAATGTCGCTTATCTCCCAATATGGCTGCATACCAATCCCGCGCTGGCGGATCTGATCAAGTTCTATCAGACGAGGCTTCAATTCCTGCTGTAACCAGTGGTTTAATTCATTTTGATGAGGACAAGCCATGCAAGTGGCGGCAGCAAAGATCCATTCAATATGTTCCAGATCGGACAAACGCCCCAACATATTTAACCAAGGTAAACGAAAACCCTGCTGACGTTCTGAATCAAACAGCGCTGCAAAACAGACGCCAACCTGCAGGTTGTGTCGCAGCATCTCACGTAACCGCTGATAGCTAGCATGATCCAGTGCATCGCCCAGTTTTGACAGTGACAATAACTCCTGCCAACTATTTTCCAAAGACGTGACAGCTAAGGCATGAATAGGTTGTACCAAACAAGGGCTGCCAGGATCTTCCTCTTTATGCAATGCCATCCAGGCCGATAATTTCAGTAATGTCTGACAATAGCGAACCGACAAAAGTAATTGCTGCGTCTGCTCAATAGTCGGTAATAATTTTTCGTGGCGTTCTATTTCACTGGTCAGCTCATGCTGACAAGGTGCACCTTTCAGCATTTGACGATATTCAAATTGCATCCGTTGCAGCACCAGCGCTTCATCCAGCCATGCTAATTGTTCCACCAGCCATTGCAGATCGTCTTCCCAGTCGACAGGTGTTAACGCGGCATAAACATGGGCGTACAACGTGCGGGTATGCTGGATCAATGAAGCAGCACTGCGTAACTGCAACAAGGCACCTAGCGATGATTGCTGCATATAGAGCTGCTCATGAAACTGCCAGTGTCGTAATGCAAACTGTAATGCGGTAATTAGCCCCTCTTTTGCGGTCTGCCCCGGTATAACCGGCACAAACCCCATCCGCCGGACATCGGGCTCGGCACTCAACCCTGCCAGACGATAACCACGTTGCGCTTTGGAAGCACAACCGAGTTGCCAACCAGAACTCGTTACCAATAACTTAGCCAGTTGAAATAGCGGCGCAACAGAGCCGGAAATAATCTCCAGCTCGACTTCATTGATCGCTTCTTGCTGCCCATTGGCATCAATAAAGCCAATATCATAAGCCACTTCAATCAGTGAGCCTTCGGCCAGCGCCACGGTCCAAGTTCTGCGATGAAAATCAGTGCGAAATAGCGTGGTTAACGATTGCTGGATCTGGCTGACATCTGTCCCCATAGGCCATATGTCGCTAGGGAAAGCGCGCAGATCAGGCCAGGGCGTCGTCGACGGGAAGGTATATTCAGGGCGCTGATGTAATCCACCAACCGCTTGTCCGGCCATTTTGATCGTCTGTTCATGTCGGCCGTTACAGGTGCGGATCCGCAAGCCAGAATCGAGCCCACGCAACGACTGTTCCGGCGTATCAAAATAGATATTTTCTAGTTGTTGATCCTGCCGTTCGTTGATCTTAAGTGAATTCAGCACCCGTTCCAGATGAGGAAATACATCTCCGGTAACCAGAAACTTCAATTCAACTTCATTGCTCATGCGGTGCCTCTCCGGTCTTTTTTGTATATTATCCGCTAACAGCAGCTTGTTTAGCTTTTAACTCAATCAGTTATAGTGCACCGGCCAGATCCTGCTTTCAATAGCCCTGCCAGTCAGTCAATGCATTTAAACTGAAACTTTGCGAGCCAACACGAAAAATACTGGCATTCGCGTCAATGCGTAGCAATACCACACCACTGACAACCTCATCCCCTTCATGATAATCACGACCATTGATATTGATGGTACGGTTTGCCGGCACCGACGAATACACGTGCGCGCCATATTTCATCGCTGCAACCTGTTGGCTGATACGCGGCGGTAAGGCGCCCAGCGGTGCCGCCTCAGAATCTGCGGGTCTCGGCGTCGCAGCTACAATTGCGTCAGACTGGCCCGTATCCGTGACCGCTTGCATGAAACGTTTTTCCAGTGTGCTTTTCGTATCCGCCTCTACAGGCGTAACCTCTGAACCGAGCGCATTGTCAGTCGCAGGCTCAATATCTGCTGAATTCATGACCACACGCGATTCTATCTCGTCAGGCAATGGCTCAGTTGCAAACTCATAATTCTGGTCTGCCGGCTGAAATGGCAATTCGGTCGGCTGTGGCACTTCAATTCGCTGCACGACCGGATCGTTATGTAGCAGATGCCAGCCGTAATTGGTGGCAGCACCTAAGGCCACACACACCGGTAAACCCAATAACCATGCCAGCCACAGCCCTCGACGACCAGGTTCGCCAGAAAGACGTTCCGGTATAAAGAAGTGTGCTTGTTCTACTCGCTTTGCCTGGCGGGAGGCTGAAGTTAGTAACGACATTAGCTGGCTCCTCCTTCAGTCTGTGCCATATTTTCACTGCTACTGACGGTCTGTTGTGCCGGAATGCGTCCATTTAAGCGCGGGATCACTTCACGGCTACGCACCACTAATCGCAGCAAGGTTTGCTCACCAGCCACTCCATCTTCCGTCAGACCTTCTTGTTTTTGGAACTGACGCACCTTGGTGGCGAGTTGGTTATCAAACCGCGATAATTTATTCCGTGGCGGTTGATGCAATGCCTGACTCACCACCGTTTCCAGCCACAACACGTCAGCCGGGCCACTGCGCTTGGAAATGATTTTATTGCTACTTTCCGGCAGTTGCCAAAGAACAGTGTAGTCTTGCCCCCACGCCTTCGAGAGCCATTCTTGCGACACTTGCCATTTTTCACTGCCCAATAGCAGATCAGCTTGCCCATCCGCGACATGCAAGACCACGGCATATAGATCCGGTCCATTCTCTTCAGTTAGGCGCGCTACCACCGGGTAATTCAGTTTAATGATTTCATCTAATGAGGCTTGCCCTTGAATACAACCTAAATTTGCCCGCTCAGCGCTGTCGCAATGCGCTTCATCAATGGCGGTTTCAAAACCCCATACCCGATATAGCTGTTGCATCGCCTGATCTTCATAGGCGGCTTCCGCAATGGCTTGATCAAAACGCTTCACTAATTTGGCATCAGGTGGCAGCGTAACTGGCACCATCACTTTTTTCACCGGATGTTTTGGTAAAAAGCCCCACTGCTGCCAGCCAAACCAACCGGCGCTCAACATCAGTATGCCGGCCAATGAAAAAGCCAGTACTGCGCCCATAGCACCTTCATCACGAACGCCAGTTGCTTCATAAGCAGCTTGTGCCAGCAATTTGTCATTGATCCGCTCGCGGCCAGCAGCATAAGCGCCCAATAAGGCACGTTCGCAGATCAAATTGATCACGCGCGGGATCCCGCCACTTAAGCGGTGTAACGCTCTGATCGCTGATGGCGTAAATATCGGTTGCAGACAGCCAGCAACCTGCAAACGAAAACGGACGTACGAATCCACATCATTCAGATCTAACGGTAACAGATGATATCGGGCTGTGATCCGCTGCGCTAATTGCCGTAATAACGGTTGTCGTAACAGTTGTTGCAGTTCCGGCTGGCCAATCAGCACGATCTGCAGCAACTTGGCATCATCGGTTTCCAGATTAGTTAATAAGCGTAATTGCTCCAGCACGTCTGGCATCAGATGCTGTGCTTCATCAATTACCAACAGTGTCCGCCGCCCGGCTTGATGGTTTTGTAAGAGAAAATGATGCAAAACATCAAACAGCGTTTTTAAGGTTGCAGGTTGTGCATACGGGAGCTGGAAAGCATCACAGATGGAAGCCAGCAGCTCTTCGGTCGATAACGAGGGGTTCAGAATAAACGCCAGATCGGTGTCTTCTGGCAATTGCTGCCGTAAACAGCGTGACACGGTGGTTTTTCCGGTACCAACTTCACCGGTTAGCAATACAAATCCACCACCATCACGGAGACCATAAACTAAATGAGTCAACGCTTCGGTATGACGATCACTCATATAGAGGTATTTAGGATTCGGCGATATCGAAAACGGATTTTCCGTCAGACTAAAAAAGGCTTTATACATAATCAGCTGATCCTGTAAGTACTCGTCGCAGAGTAATCCGCAGCACGGATGAAGTCAAAGCAGGCTATAATCGGGCTGTGAAAATAGAGGAGAAATACGGGTGCAAATATATCTGGTTGGTGGAGCTGTACGTGACAATCTGCTGGGGTTGCCGGTCACAGAGCGGGATTATGTCGTCGTTGGTAGTGAGGCACAGACATTATTAGATCTGGGCTACCAGCCAGTGGGTCGTGATTTTCCCGTATTTTTGCATCCACAAACCAAAGAAGAGTATGCACTGGCACGCATTGAACGCAAACAAGGCCAAGGTTACACCGGTTTTGCCTGTTATGCGGCCCCCGATGTCACACTCGAGCAAGATCTTCTGCGCCGGGATCTGACGATCAACGCCATCGCACAAGATCAAGCCGGCCAACTATACGATCCCTATGGAGGGGTCAACGATCTGAATGATCGTGTTTTACGTCATATCTCCCCCGCCTTTAGTGAAGACCCGTTGCGCGTATTACGTGTTGCCCGTTTTGCTGCACGTTTTCACCATCTGGGGTTTTCCATTGCCCCGGAAACACTGGCACTCATGCGCCAGCTCAGTCGTAGCGGTGAGTTAAACCATCTGACGCCCGAGCGCGTTTGGAAAGAACTGGAAAAAGTATTAACCAATCGCAATCCGCAGATCTTTTTTGAGATCCTGCATGATTGCGAAGCGTTAAGCGTGTTATTGCCGGAAGTTGAAGCGCTGTTTGGCGTACCGGCACGCCCAGACTGGCACCCGGAAGTAGATACCGGTATTCATGTCATGATGGCACTGCGCGAAGCCAGTCAACGCAGTGATTTGCTGGCGGTACGTTTTGCCACGCTTTGCCATGATTTAGGCAAGGCACAAACACCGGCACATGTTCTACCTAGCCATCATGGGCATGGCGATCGTGGCTTACCCTTGATCCGCAGCCTGTGCCAACGTTTGAGGGTACCAAATGATTGCCGGGATCTGGCCTTGTTAGTCAGTGAATTACATTCTCTGGTGCATACCGCATTACAACTGCGCCCGGCAACGATGCTGAAACTGTTTGATCGGTTGGATGTCTGGCGCAAGCCGGAGCGGTTGTCACAGCTGTTACTCTGCTGCCAGGCTGATTTTCACGGTCGCCTTGGTTTTGCTGAGCGGGAATATTTGCAACCAACTTATGTGCAGGAAGCCTATGAGGCCGCCGCAGCTATCGCTGTCAGGCCGATTGTTGAAGCTGGTTACACGGGGGAAGCCATACGGCAACAACTCAGTCGCCGCCGTATTTTTGCGATCCGCGACGTGCATTGTCGCTGGAACGATATCTAAAATTTAACGCCAGTCGAATTCTACGGCGCGCAGCGGCTGGCGCTTAGCATCGTATTCAGACCACAACTGTGCCAGTGTCATCTCTGCCAGAGGGTGTCGCCATTGTGGTGCCAGCTCCGCAAACGGCCGCAGCACAAAGGCATTATGCAGGATCTCGCTACGCGGTAACTCTACCGGCGACGTCACCACCAACTCATCATAAGCCAGCAGATCCAGATCGAGTGTCCGGCCAGAAAATTTGCGCGCATCAGCCGGGCGACCATGAGCAAACTCAATGGCCCGCAGGTGCGCCGCCACTTCCGCCACACCATGTATGGTTTCCGCCGCAATGACCAAATTATAAAAGGGTGCGCCGTCAAAACCGACCGCATCGCTTTCATACACCGTGGAACAACAGCATGCCGAGAACACCTGCTGCAAAGCCTGCCAGCCAGCACGTAAATAATGTTTCCGTTCGATGTTCGAACCGACACCGATATAAATACGGGCCATTATGCCTCCCGAATGATCTCAACCCCGACACCACGGGCATTGACCACCGCCCCCGGTTTCGTCACCCGCACCCGCACCCGCAGGATCGGAAATTCCGTCAACAGCAACTGGGCTGTCTGCTCTGCCACCGCTTCCACCAAGCCGATCGGGCGGGTACTGATCATATCGGTGACGCGTTTTGATACCGCCGCATAATCCAGCGCCAATGACATATCATCCTGCTCACCAGCAGCTTGGGTGTCAAAATCCATTTCCAGATCCAGTACCAATTTTTGGGTGATCTGTTTTTCCCATTCATACACACCAATCGTGCAATAAACTTCGAGATGATCGATAAAGACTTTATCCATGTTTTAACCTAATTCTGCTAATCTGGAAGGTGGAGATCTGGTGTGGATCATACTCCAGCCAGCGCCGATAGAAAAATAGTGTCCGCGAACAATAGCAGGAGATCCATGCTCGCTCTCGCTTTTGCCATGACTGGCATGGCTTATTTGCTGGGATCAATCAGTAACGCCGTATTGATCAGCCGTTGCTGTGGCCTGCCCGACCCTCGCGATTATGGCTCACATAACCCCGGCGCGACAAATGTACTACGCACCGGTAACCGCATCGCCGCTCTGATCGTGTTTCTGCTGGATATGCTAAAAGGCACCTTGCCGGTTTATCTGGCCTGGTATTTCGGCATTCCGCCAGTCTATCTCGGCTTTATCGGTATCGCCGCCTGTTTGGGGCATATGTACCCGCTGTATTTCCATTTCCGTGGTGGCAAAGGTGTCGCCACCGCGCTTGGCGCCCTGATGCCACTCGGGTTGGATATGGGCAGTTTCATGATCATGACCTGGCTGCTGGTCTTGCTGCTTACCGGTTATTCATCACTGGCGGCATTGGCAGCGGCATTATTGGCACCGCTGTATACCTACTGCCTGAAACCTGAATTTACCCTGCCCGTGGCCATGCTCTGTTGTCTGATCATTCTGCGTCATCACGAGAATATCAGCCGCTTGTTACATGGCCGCGAGCCCAAAATCTGGCCCAATAACCCGTTACGGCGTCACCGGCGCTAACGTTTCCAGATTCCAGCGTGGCTGTACCACAATCTCAAGCCCGGTGGTATGCCCCGCTTTCAGGCGCTGCAAACCCGCAAAGGCGATCATCGCGCCATTATCGGTACAAAATTCCGGGCGCGGATAAAACACTTCACCACCCAGCTTTTTCATCACTGCAGCTAATTCTGTGCGTAACTGCTTGTTCGCACTGACGCCACCAGCAATCACCAACCGTTTCAGACCGGTTTCCTGCAAGGCCCGTTTACACTTGATCGCCAACGTATCAACCACTGCCGTCTGGAAGGCATGCGCGATGTCAGCACGCGTTTGATCATCATCGCCCTGACTGCGGATCGTGTTCGCCGCAAAAGTCTTTAAGCCAGAAAAGCTAAAATCCAGCCCCGGACGATCCGTCATTGGCCGCGGGAATACAAACCGTCCGGCAACGCCTTGTTCCGACAACTTAGACAGCGCAGCTCCACCAGGGTAATCCAGCCCCAGCAATTTAGCGGTTTTATCAAACGCTTCACCGGCTGCATCATCGACTGATTCGCCCAGGATCTGATACTGCCCAATGCCATCTACGCGCACCAGCAAGGTGTGACCACCTGAAACCAGCAACGCGACAAAGGGAAATTCCGGCGTATGTTCTTCCAACATCGGCGCCAGCAAATGCCCTTCCATGTGATGTACCGGGATCGCTGGTTTATCCCATGCCATCGCCAATGAACGCGCAATGGTCGCCCCTACCAGCAACGCCCCCACCAAACCGGGGCCGGCGGTGTACGCGATCCCATCCAGATCCTCGGATCGACAACCGGCTTGTTGTAACGCCGCCTCAATTAACGGTAAGGTTTTGCGAATATGATCACGGCTGGCCAATTCCGGCACCACCCCGCCATAGTCGGCATGTAATTTAATCTGGCTGTATAATTGATGTGCGAGGATCCCGCGTTGATCGTCAAAGATCGCGATCCCGGTTTCATCACACGAAGTTTCGATGCCTAATACCCGCATTTTTTGGTCGCTCCGGTAAAAATCCCACCGTTTATGAGGCGCTATGGTACATTTCAGCGCTTTTTTACTCCAGCATGTTCTGATCGGGGTTTACAGACCCCCATGCATGGGATTAAAATTCGGCACCATTTTTAGTAAGGCTGACTTTCAGCCAGAAAAACATTCACACCGAGGTGAAAGGCACATGCCAGTTATTAAAGTACGTGAAAACGAGCCATTCGACGTAGCTCTGCGTCGCTTCAAACGCTCCTGCGAAAAAGCAGGTGTTCTGTCTGACGTTCGCAGCCGCGAATTTTACGAAAAGCCAACTACTATTCGTAAACGCGCTAAAGCGTCTGCAGTAAAACGTCACATGAAGAAACTGGCTCGCGAAAACGCACGTCGTAACCGTCTGTACTAATTTTACAGACCGTTAAGTTTTCTCGATAAGCCGCGCTTTCCTGCGATTGCGCGGCTTATTCTATTGGCAGACGGAATTCAGATGGCTGGCAAAATCCCGCAATCGTTTATTGATGATCTGCTGAATCGTACCGATATCATCGAGTTAATCGACGGTCGTGTTCATCTGAAAAAAGCCGGTAAGAACTACCAGGCTTGTTGCCCTTTCCATAACGAAAAATCGCCTTCTTTCTCCGTTAGTCCGGAAAAACAATTTTATCACTGCTTTGGCTGTGGTGCGCACGGTAACGCCATCGGTTTTCTGATGGAATATGACGGGCTGAGCTTTCCTGACGCTATCGGTGAACTGGCCAATCTGCACGGCTTAACCGTACCTAACGATCAACCTTTCCACAACCAAGGGCCAGCCCCTTCTGCCGATCACTATCAATTGATGGAATGGGCAGCACGTTATTTCCAAAATCAGTTAAAGAGTGCGCCACAGGCGATTGAATACCTGAAAGGACGTGGTTTAACGGGCGAGATCGTCAAACAATTTGCGATCGGTTATGCACCAGGCGGCTGGGATGGTTTACGCCAGACGCTGGTTCGCTCAGCAGCCAGTGAAGCGCAATTGGTTGAACTGGGCATGTTGATCGGGCGCGATGGTGGCGGCAGTTATGATCGGTTCCGCGATCGGATCATGTTTCCGATCCGTGATCGTCGTGGCCGGGTTATCGGTTTTGGTGGCCGCGTTTTGGGTGATGGCACGCCTAAATATCTCAACTCACCGGAAACACCGATCTTTCATAAAGGCAAAGAGCTGTTTGGCCTGTATCAGGTCAAAGAACGACATCGAAATCCGGCCCGCATCCTGATCGTCGAAGGTTATATGGATGTGGTAGCTCTGGCACAATTCGGTGTCGACTACGCGGTGGCCTCGCTGGGCACTTCGACGACATCCGATCATATGCATCTGTTATTCCGCACCACATCCGAAGTGGTGTGTTGTTACGACGGCGATAATGCCGGTCGGGAAGCAGCCTGGCGTGCGCTGGAAAATGCCCTGCCCAGCCTGCAGGATGGTAAAGATCTGCGTTTCGTATTTCTGCCGCAAGAGCATGATCCGGATAGCTTTATCCGCGAATTTGGTCAGGCAGCTTTTGAACAGAAACTGGATCATGCGCAATCGTATGCCGACTTTTTGTTTGAACGTCTGACACGAGATTTAAATTTAAGTGGTGAGGCCGGACAAAATGAACTGGCGAATAAGGCCATTGCGTTGATCCGTCGGGTGCCGGAAGGATTTAACCGCGAAAGTCTGCTGACCAAGCTCTCCGCGCAATTGCGCTGGGGGGAAAATGAAAAGCGTCTGCGCGAGATATTCCGCCGTCAGGAACAAGAGGCACAACAAACCACCGCAGCAACAAAACCCGGTGGTAAAATCAAACTGACGCTGATCCGACGGGCAATTGCGTTGATCGTGCAACATCCATCAGTCGCGGCATTACTCCCCCCGCTGCCGGATGTGCTAAAATCATTAAAGGAGCCTGGTATTGAGGTGTTACTCACGCTGTTAGCGCAGTTGCATAACAACCCAATGTCGACAGGTCAGTTGCTGGAACTGTGGCGGGACACCAAAGAAGGACGCGCCTTAGCACAACTGGCAATGCTGGATGAACTCACCGCCGGTGATAACATTCAGCAAGAACTGGAAGATGTCTGCGATCGTTTGCTCGATCTGTATCTGCAGCAACGGCTAGACAGCTTATTAAATCAGCACCAGCTGAATCTTGAAGAAAAACAAGAACTACAGTTTTTACTAACTGAATACAAACGATCCACGAAATAACAGGTCGTCAGCTTGAATTTCAGGCACAGCGGCACTATATGATTAACACAAGCCCGGTTACGGGAATATAGCTACTTGATGCAAGAACAGCACTGAACAAACTACTACCCTGTTATACGAAATATAACGGGGCGGATTTTTACTTTGTCGTTAACGTGCAAAACGGCCGTCGTTTCTTTATAATCGGCGGATTTTACGCCACCGAGCGATAAATCAGCCTTAGGAAGTACCAACCGGATGAGTTCTATGGAGCAAACCCCTCAGTCGCAACTAAAACTCCTCGTTGCCAAAGGTAAAGAGCAGGGCTATCTGACTTATGCCGAAGTTAACGATCATCTTCCACAAGATATCGTTGATTCCGATCAGATAGAAGACATTATTCAGATGATCAATGACATGGGTATCCAGGTCGTTGAAAGCGTACCTGATGCCGATGATCTGTTGCTGACCGAAAACAATGCCGCCGATGAAGATGCAGCCGAAGCTGCAGCACAAGTTCTGGCATCTGTTGAGTCTGAAATTGGTCGTACTACTGACCCTGTACGTATGTATATGCGTGAAATGGGTACGGTTGAGCTATTGACTCGTGAAGGCGAAATTGACATCGCTAAACGAATTGAAGACGGTATCAATCAGGTACAAAGTTCCGTAGCCGAATATCCGGAAGCGATCACTTACCTGCTGGATCAGTTTGATCGTTTTGAAGCCGGTCATATCCGTCTGGGCGATATTATCTCTGGCTTTATTAGCGAAGATGATGATTTGCCACCAACGGCGACCAACATCGGTTCTGCGTTAGATGAGGAAACTCTGAAAGCAGATGATACCGATGATGAAGACGAAGATGAAGACAGTGACGACGATGCGGAAGAAGATACTGGTCCGGATCCTGAATTGGCCCGTGAAAAATTCACAGCACTGCGCACCCAGTATGAAAAAACACGCGACGCCATCAAAATAAATAGTCGTGACAGCGATTTAGCGAAAGAACAGATCCTTGAATTAGCGAACGTATTCAAAGAATTCCGTCTGGTTCCAAAGCAGTTTGACCGTTTGGTTAACAGCATGCGTGACATGATGGAGCGCGTGCGCGTACAGGAACGTTTGATCCTGCGTTATTGCGTTGAATACGCAAAAATGCCAAAGAAAAACTTTGTTTCTGCTTTCACCAACAATGAATCCAGCAATGGCTGGTTTGAATTTGCGAAAAGCAGCGGTAAAGCCTGGTCTGCTGGCCTGGAAAAAATGGATGAAGAAGTACAACGCTCCATCCAGAAATTACAGCAGGTAGAACACGAAACCGGTCTGTCGATTGCTCAGATCAAAGATATCAACCGTCGTATGAGTATCGGTGAAGCAAAAGCACGCCGGGCGAAAAAAGAGATGGTTGAAGCGAACTTGCGTCTGGTAATTTCTATCGCGAAGAAATATACCAACCGTGGTCTGCAATTCCTTGATTTGATTCAGGAAGGTAACATTGGTCTGATGAAAGCGGTTGATAAATTCGAATATCGCCGTGGTTATAAATTCTCAACCTATGCTACTTGGTGGATCCGTCAGGCAATCACGCGTTCTATCGCTGACCAAGCACGTACCATCCGTATTCCGGTACACATGATCGAAACGATCAATAAGCTGAACCGTATCTCCCGTCAAATGCTGCAGGAAATGGGTCGTGAACCGAATCCTGAAGAGCTGGCAGAACGTATGGGCATGCCGGAAGACAAGATCCGTAAAGTGCTGAAGATCGCGAAAGAGCCTATCTCCATGGAAACCCCTATCGGTGACGATGAAGATTCGCATTTAGGTGATTTCATTGAAGACACAACACTGGCACTGCCAGCGGATTCTGCTACGTCAGAAAGTCTGAAAGCCGCTACCCGTGACGTATTGTCTGGTCTGACTGCACGTGAAGCGAAAGTACTGCGTATGCGTTTTGGTATCGATATGAATACTGACCATACTTTGGAAGAAGTAGGTAAGCAGTTCGACGTTACTCGTGAACGTATTCGTCAGATCGAAGCAAAAGCATTACGCAAACTGCGTCATCCAAGCCGTTCAGAAGTTCTGCGCAGCTTCCTGGATGAATAGTTAAGATCACAGGTTGGCGCTTTTATGAGCGCCTAACCTGTTGATAACTAGACACTCAGTGTATCACTTCGTATAATGCCACCAATTCAGGCCCCTTAGCTCAGTGGTTAGAGCAGACGACTCATAATCGTTTGGTCCCCCGTTCAAGCCGGGGAGGGGCCACCAAATATATCAAGGACTTACAGCAGATTGTTGTAAGTCCTTTTTGTTTATTGGCACTATGGCTTTAATAACAGTTTGCGAGTGGTAGAGCTAGCCGATGTAACAAGAAAAACGAAACTCCGCAGATTCATATTTGTACGCGGTAAAACTGCTTTGCACAAAACCAAACCCCGAATCTTGTTCCTCAAAAAACTGCTCTTCACAGACTTCGTTCATCTCATCTTGAGTCATGAACTCCGTATCTTCCAATAATTCTTTGGCATCATAAGCAGCGCACTCTTCCCCAGGAAACATCATTTCCACCTGAACATCTGCTTTAGCTGCTAATGCAATCACTTCTTTAACCGTAGCCATAAAATACCTTGTTGTTCACTTCTGTTCAGCCGAGTGCTGAACTAAGTAGGCAATGATAATCGCGAGTCAAGGTGACAACAAGAATTAAGCGATTTAGCCATATAACACTTTCGTCAGTAAATTTACTTATATACTTAACTCAAGATATCCATTTTTTTGCTCGCGGGTTCTGTTTTGTTCTCAGGGTGGGAGACATACCATGTCATGGCATAAAATCATCATCAGAAATGACGAACACGATACATCAGCCCAACCGTTGAGCGTAGCAGAGTTGTCAGTGGCCGCACTTAAAAATGGCTTAGTTAAAATTTGCGCAAATGCCACTTACCTGCGGGGTTATAAAAATGAAATTGCGTATTACCAAGGTATGACTGCCGATGGTGACTACCTATTTTATTTATCCCCGGTAATCTCTTTGGCCGCTCCTGGCTTAGTTCATGAATTTAAAGCTGAATCTTGTAAAGAACACCCTGATTTTTCGGGTTTAGAAGCGCGCCATTTTTACGATATAAAATAACGTAATCTTGCTGCTAGCTTGCTACTTTTATGACATACCCGATCATTTATAAGCTATTAGTGGAACCATTCTTATTTATAGCGTAGACCTAACTACACAAGACTTTTCTTACGCGACAAATCGAGGGATGTATGCTGAATAACGACGAGGTTGGCGCACCGGTAAGAAGTTATGCCATAGTAAGTGCCATAACAAATAAAGTGGATGTCGTAAAAGCGATTGATTCACAGAAGGCGATTAACGAAGCCGTTCACGCTTATCCGCAACACAATACAACGCGAAATAATCCGGAATTAACTAACTATTATTCTTATGAATTAACCGATGACGATGTCTCAAAACTGGCACGTTTAGATAACGATTTGGCAAAAATTGAATTTCTAAATACTCGCTACCCTAAGCACCAATCGTGGCAAGTGTGACAGTATATTTAATGGGCAAAACATATTTCCGTTTATAAAAAACCCCTCAGTGCAGAGGGGTTTGAGTGATTTACAGCGTTACCACATCAAAGTTGATGTCTGGGTTCACATCCGCATCATAATCAACACCTTCCCAACCGAAACCGAACAGTTTCAGGAATTCATCTTTATAACCTTTGTAATCGGTCAGTTCAGGCAGATTTTCTGTAGTCACTTGTGGCCACAGATCACGGCATGCCTGTTGTACTGATTCACGCAGTTCCCAGTCGTCCATACGGATACGTTGGGCATCGTCTGTCACAAACTCACCATCAAACAGACGGGTATAGAACATACGCTGGATCTGTTCGATACAACCTTCATGAATGCCCTGCTCTTTCATCAGTTTGAAAGACATAGCGATATACAACGGCATAACCGGAATTGCAGCAGAAGCTTGTGTCACCACCGATTTCAGCACTGCAACATTCGCGGTGCCGTGTTTGCTGCTCAGTTGCTGACGGAGCGCGGTGCTGGCGCGATCCAGATCTTCTTTCGCGCGGCCCAGTGTGCCATGCCAGTAAATTGGCCAAGTAATGTCGGTGCCGATATAGCTGTACGCAACGGTTTTTACGCCATCAGCCAATACACCAGCCTGATCTAAGGCGTTCATCCACAGTTCCCAGTCTTCACCACCCATGACTTTGATGGTGTTTGCGATTTCTTCTTCGTTCGCAGGTTCAACCTGGGCTTCGATCAGTTCATCTTTATTGGTGTCAACCGCAGTTGCACGATACACCTCACCAATTGGTTTCAGTGCAGAACGGATCAATTCACCGGTAGCCGGTAATTTACGTACTGGTGATGCCAGTGAATAAACCACCATATCAACCTGGCCCAGATCCGCTTTGATCAGCTCGATGGCTTTTGCGCGGCATTCATCAGAAAACGCATCACCATTGATGCTTTTGGAATACAGGCCGGCTTCTTTTGCCGCTTTATCAAAAGCAGCAGAGTTGTACCAACCTGCACTGCCAGGCTTCTTATCGGTGCCCGCTTTTTCTAAAAACACACCGATAGTAGCGGCGCCGGAACCAAACGCAGCAGTAATACGCGATGCCAAGCCGTAACCGGTGGATGCACCAATCACTAATACCCGTTTTGGACCATTCGCCAACTGGCCTTTGCTTTTTACATAAGCAATCTGTTGACGGACATTAGCTTCGCAGCCACTCGGATGGGTAGTTGTGCAAATAAAGCCACGGACTTTCGGTGCAATAATCATGGGTAGTTCTCACCTGGTTAAGGGTTCTATGCAAAAATCGCGGCATAAGATACCCGATCTTGCTGTGTTTGTGTTGTGAATGTTGCACCAGCGCGATAGCACTCTATAATCGGCCTGCACAAATTCTGGTTCAGCGGCACATGACGCTTTCCGCTTTCCCCTGTTGAGATTGTTTATTATGCCGAAATTCTTTGCCTCTGCATTACTGTTCTTTTCTGCTGCGTTTGCAGTTGGCTCTGTTCAAGCCGCGATTCCGGTGCCGGAAGGCAGCCGTATCGCGCTGGCATTCAAAGAACCAGGATCAACCTCTGTTGCCGCGTATCACGGTGATACCTTCATGATCCCGGCATCGACACAAAAATTACTCACTGCGTTGGCAGCAACACTCTATTTTGGCCCTGACTGGCAGTTTAAGACTCGCATGCTGGCACCTCAAGGTGCGATCCAGAATGGGGTACTAAAAGGTGATCTGGTACTGCAATTTGATGGTGCGCCTGATCTGACACGTCAGACATTAGTTAACTTACTCGCCTATCTGAAACAGCAAAAAATCACCCAGATAGAGGGTGACATTCTGTTGGATGTCAGTGGTTACGGTGGTTACGACCATGGCGATGGCTGGTCATGGAACGATTTACCGATCTGCTTTACGGCCCCCGCCTCTGCGGTGGTAATTGATCGCAACTGTGTCTTTGCTCAGCTTAAAGCTGATCAGCTCGGTGCGATTGCAGAGCCTATCATTCCAGCCGGACAACCGATCACGATCACCAGTGAAGCGCGGGTTGTTACACAGCAGGAGTATTATTCCGGCTGTGACCTGCGCGTCGATATGAATTCCAGTAACAACTATCATCTGACCGGCTGTATCCCACAACAAGTCGGCACCCCTTGGCCGTTAAGCTTCGCTATCACCGATCCGACCGCATGGGGTGTGCAGTTAGTCTCTTGGGCGGCCAAACGTGCTGATGTCAATCTGACCGGACAAGTTAAAGCCGTACGCCATGTGCCGGACAATTTGGTTGAGCTGGCACACGTGCCATCTGCCCCACTAAAAAAACTGCTCGATCGCATGCTGAAAAAATCAGACAACCTGATTGCAGACAGTCTTTCCCGAGCACTGGGCCACTATTATCTGAACCGTGCTGCCAGTTATGCTGCTGGTGCTGATGCGGTACGCGGCATACTGAAAAATAAAGCCGGCATCGATTTAGGCTCGGCGTTGTTGGCAGATGGTTCTGGCTTATCGGCACACAATCTGATCACCGCGAAACAAATGCTGCAAGTGCTGGATTATATGGCCCAGCATGATGATCAATTACAGTTGATCGGTTTACTTCCGGTTGCCGGCATGAGCGGAACCTTAGGTTCACGCGGCAGTGTGCAAAATCCACCACTGGTCAAAAATGTCACGGCAAAAACCGGTACGCTGCAAAATGTGTCTAATCTGGCGGGCTTTATCACAACCGCATCGGGTAAAAGAAAGGCCTTTGTACTGATGACCAATGGCTTAACGTTCCCACCATCCGTGCGTCAGGCACTCAAAGCGCACCGGATCGCATCTCCTCATTACAAGTTTGAACGGCAGATATTAGAGCAGATTTACCGTGAAGCACCGATAGAAATAACCGAATAACGGCAAAATGTAAGAATATTAAACTTTTACATCTGAACTTATTGGCTAAGTGTCAGAAGAAAAAACCGACAAATTCCATTGAGTTAGTATCGCATATGGAGAACAATAGACGCCCTGGGAGCCAGCCCGTCTGTCGGTTCTCCCGCAAGTATTGCAGAGGCGCGTTGTAGTCATGTCACTTATTGAGAAATCACACAAGCTGGACAACGTCTGTTACGACATTCGCGGTCCAGTCCATAAAGAAGCCCGTCGTCTGGAAGACGAAGGCCATCGCATTCTAAAACTGAACATCGGTAACCCGGCCTCCTTTGGCTTTGATGCCCCGGAAGAAGTGATCAAAGATGTTATCGTCAACATGCATCAGGGTCAGGGTTACTGCGATTCCAAGGGGTTATTCGCCCCACGTAAAGCCATTGCCCAGTATTATCAGCAGAAAGGTCTGCGCAAAGCGGATGTGGATGACATCTACATCGGCAACGGCGCCAGCGAACTGATCGTCATGTCGATGCAGGCATTGCTGAACAACGGTGATGAACTGTTAGTGCCTGCGCCAGATTACCCACTGTGGACTGCTGCCGTGACTTTATCCGGTGGCCGCCCAGTGCATTATATCTGTGACGAACAGGCTGATTGGTATCCTGATCTGGATGATATCAAAGCGAAAATCACACCGCGCACGCGCGGCATTGTGCTGATCAACCCGAACAACCCAACTGGCGCGGTGTATAGCACCGAATTTCTGTTAGAAGTCATTGAAATTGCCCGTCAGAACAATCTGATCATTTTCGCCGATGAGATCTACGACAAAATCATTTATGACGACATTGCCCATCATAGTATTTGTACCCTGTGCGATGACGTCTTAGTGGTTACTTTCAATGGTTTGTCAAAAGCCTATCGTGCCTGTGGTTTCCGCCAAGGCTGGATGATGGTCAGCGGCCCGAAACAGCACGCCCGTGGTTACATTGAGGGCTTAGAAATGCTGGCTTCGATGCGGTTGTGTGCCAACGTGCCAATGCAGTTTGCCATTCAAACCGCCCTTGGTGGTTATCAGAGCATTAACGAGCTGATCCTGCCTGGTGGACGTCTGCGCAAACAACGCGATCTGGCCTGGGAACTGCTGAACAATATTCCGGGTATTTCTTGCGTGAAACCAAAAGGCGCGATGTATATGTTCCCGCGCATGGATCCGAAGGTTTATCCGATCAAAGATGACCAGAAGATGGTCTTTGATCTGCTGCAGCAGGAAAAAATGCTGATTGTGCAGGGTACCGGCTTTAACTGGCCAACACCGGATCACTTCCGTATCGTCTTCCTGCCTGCGGAAGAGCAATTACAAGATGCGATCGGCCGTTTGGCCCGCTTCCTGAAAACCTACAAACAATAATTTGCAATGGCGACTTGAAGGTCGCCATTTTTTTTTGTTATCTATGTAGCACACCTGCCTTTGCGAGCCACATGTTATGTCCTCCAGTGAATCGTCAATCTCCACCAGCCATTTTTTCGCCCAGTTATCACGCATGAAACTGATCTACCGCTGGCCGCTGATGCGCAATATCCAAAAGGAAAATATCAGTGAACACAGCCTGCAAGTGGCGATGGTGGCGCATGCCTTGGCGTTGATCAGTAATCGTAAATTTAATACACAATTGGATGCTGCCCATATTGCGTTGATGGCAATGTTCCACGATGCCACCGAAATTATCACCGGCGATCTGCCAACGCCGGTGAAATACCAAAATAATGCCATTGCCTCGGAATATAAGAAGATCGAAAAACTGGCAGAACAGCAGCTGTTATCTCTGCTGCCTGATGAATTTATCGAAGATTATCAAACGTTGCTGGATACCGAACATCAGGATGCCGAATCTGCCAAAGTGGTCAAAGCAGCGGATACCTTGTGTGCTTACATTAAATGTCTGGAAGAGATTGCAGCGGGAAATAAAGAGTTTGTGCTGGCCAAACGCCGGCTGGAAAGCATGCTTGAAGAGCGCATGACACCAGCCGTGCAGTATTTTATTGATGTATTTATCCCGAGCTTTTCATTGACGCTGGATGAGATGAGCAGCGGCAATAACTAAGTTATAACCAACGGACAAAATCGGCACTCGCCACCAGCGTTGGCTGACGCAATGCTGTGGCCGGAGTGCCTAAATACAGAAAACCAACGATCTGATCTTGTTCTGCCAGCCCCAATGCTTCATGTAAAGCACGCGAATACATCAATGGGCCGGAACGCCACATACCACCAAAGCCCTGCGCTTGTGCCGCCATTTGCATTGCCATCACCGCACAACCCGCTGATAAATGCTGCTCAAATTCCGGCACTTTATTATGCGGCTGCACTTTAGCCACCACCGTGATCACCATCGGCGCCCGTAATGGCATCTGTTCTGCGCGTTCAATCAGCTCGTCAGTCGCACCATCTTGCTTGGCACTTGCGGCCAGCAACCGACCTAAGCGTTGCAAACCTTCGCCTTCCGCCAGTAAAAACTGAAATGGTTGCAAATGACCATGATCGGGAGAACGTAATCCAGCTTGTAAAATATGTTCAAGAACATCACCACTCGGTGCCGGCGCTTGTAACAAGCCACAAGATGAGCGCGTCAGTAACAAATGTAATCCTGCCTGATTCATATCGTTTCTCATTGTTTGTTAACGTTATGTTTACAACCATAGCACAGGATCTCGACGGATTGTTGCATCAAAGATCGCTCTAAGCTGCGGATGCGTAGTAATCTATGCCAACTATTCGCATAATGTCGTTATTAAACTCTTACGGGAATTATTGCATGCGTTTTCTGTTTCGCAGTATTAAATGGTTTTTCCGTTCGCTATGGCGGATCATCAACTTCACCCGATTGCTGTTGATCAATCTAATTTTTATCGCCATTGTTCTGGCGATCGTGATCGGGCTTCGAGAAGAAACGCCTGAAACGACCATTCAGGAAGGTGCATTGGTTCTCGATCTGGCCGGTAAATTAGTTGAACAGCCGTCCACACCCAACCCAGCAGATCAGCTGATGGAAAAGTGGCTGGCGGATAAAGACCAACCCCGTGAGATCGCTGTCGGCGATGTGGTCTATGCCATTCAACAGGCCAAACAAGATCCGCACGTTAAGGGGATTGTGCTGAAAACTGCTGATCTGGAAACCGCCAGTATTGGTAAATTACTCACCATCACGCAAGCGCTGGATGACTTCCGTCAAAGTAAAAAGCCAGTGGTCGCCGTTGGCAGTTTTTATCAACAGCACCAATATCTGCTGGCGTCACACGCAGATACGATTCTGCTCAATCCAGCCGGTGCGGTGGCTATTCAGGGGCTTGGCTTATATACCCTGTATTTCAAATCGGCCTTGGATAAATTCAATCTAACCCCGCACGTATTCCGCGTCGGTACTTATAAATCGTTTGTAGAGCCTTACATTCGCGACGATATGTCGCCAGAAGCCCGCGAAGCCAATCAACGCTGGCTGAACGTGCTATGGCAGCAATATGTAGACAATGTCAGTGCCGCACGACACATACCAGCAGATGCCGTTTCCCCCAACAAAGAACAGGTATTGGCTCGTTTAACTAAAGCGGAAGGAAATGCGGCGCAATATGCTCTCGACCAGGGTTTAGTTGATGAGCTGTCGACCTATGATGAAACCATCGAAACCATTCAGAATTTTGCCGGTAAAGACGGCCATGATTTCCGCAGCATTGCACTGACTGATTATTTACACACCCTGCCTGCACGTTATAAACAGCAAGCCAACAAACCTCAAATCGGTTTATTGGTTGCAGCAGGCACAATCGTCGATGCAGATAATCAACCCGGCACTATCGGCGGTGAAGCACTGGCGAAACAGATCCGTGATGCAATGTACGACGAAGATATCAAAGCCTTGGTATTACGTATTGATAGCCCTGGCGGCAGTGCCTTTGCGGCGGATCAAATTCGTACTGCTCTGCTGGCATTCAAGGCGAGTGGTAAAACATTGGTGGTGTCGATGGGCAGCACGGCAGCATCGGGAGGTTACTGGATTGCAGCCGATGCCGATAAGATTTTCGCGGAGCCCTCTACCATCACAGGCTCAATTGGTGTGTTCGGTATGTTCCTGACCGCCGATAAAGCACTAAATGCCTTGGGTGTGCATACCGATGGGCTTGGTACTACCGATTTTACCGGTATCAGCCCGGCACAGCCCTTACCTGAACACATCAAACAGATCGTGCAAATGAATGTCGAAAATACCTATCAGCGCTTTCTGGATCTGGTCGCTGAAGGTCGCGGTATGACCCCTGATCAGGTCGATAAAATCGCGCAAGGTCGAGTATGGGTAGGCACCGATGCCAAAAAACTGGGTTTAGTAGATACATTAGGTGATCTAACTCAAGCAACCGCTGAGGCCGGTAAACTGGCTAAATTGACTGACTATCAGGTTAAGTTAATTGAACCAGAGCTTTCCGCCAAAGATAAATTACTCCGTGAGCTGTTTGATCAAAGTGCGGAGCTGCTGCCAGCATCGGTGACACATTCCGCTTTAGGCAGTGTCGCCTTACAGTGGTGGAAAGCCAGCAATCAGGCTTTGCAGCCACTTACTGCATTACAAGATCCACAAGGGATCTACAGTTATTGTCCGGTTTGTCAGTAGTAGAGGGGCTCGCCCCTCTGTTTTAAACGCAAAGGTTATTCTCAGATGAAAAAACGCATTTATATTGCCTACACAGGCGGCACTATTGGCATGCAACGTTCCAGTCAGGGCTACATTCCACAGGCTGGATTTATGGAAAACTGTCTGGCCGGAATGCCGGAGTTCCATCGGGAAGAGATGCCCGATTACACCATCCATGAATACAGCCCGCTGATCGATTCGTCAGATATGACGCCAGCCGACTGGCAACGTATTGCGGAAGATATTCGCGATCACTACAACGATTTCGATGGCTTTGTGGTATTACACGGTACCGACACCATGTCATATACCGCATCCGCGCTGTCGTTCATGTTGGAAGATCTGCATAAACCGGTCATCATCACCGGCTCGCAGATCCCACTGGCGGAATTGCGCTCTGACGGACAGCAGAATTTGCTGGATTCGCTGTATATTGCGGCGAATTACCCGGTGCAGGAAGTGACCCTGTATTTCAATAATCAGCTGTTTCGCGGCAACCGCAGCACCAAGGTACATGCCGATGGTTTTCATGCTTTTGACTCACCAGATTTTCCGCCACTTTTAGATGCGGGTATTCATATTGAATGGAATGCCGGTAAACCCGCAGAACTTAGTGATAAGCCGCTGAAAATGCATTCGATTCAACCACAGCCAATCGGTGTGGTGACGTTGTACCCTGGTATTTCAGTAGACGTAATTGCCAACATTCTGCTGCAACCAGTGAAAGCATTGATTTTATTAACGTACGGTGTTGGCAACGCGCCACAAAATCCAACCATGCTCAAACTGTTACGCGAAGCATCAGAACGTGGCGTGCTGATCGTGAATCTCAGCCAGTGTCTGCGCGGCAAAGTGAATATGGGCGGTTACGCAACCGGCAATGCACTGGCGGATGCCGGTGTGTTATCCGGTTTTGATATGACCACCGAAGCAGCTCTCGCCAAATTACATTTCCTGTTGAGTCAACCGCTGACATCTGAGCAGATGAGAACATTGATGCAGCAAGATTTACGCGGTGAACTGAGTCACTAAACTACATAAAAAAAGCCCCTGATTCAGGGGCTTTTTTCTACATTATTTTCCTGCGGCACTGGTTTCAGCCTCACTGAAGCCCAGTGATAGGCTATTAACGCAAAAACGCTGTCCGGTTTCTGTCGGGCCATCCGGGAAAAGATGCCCCAGATGTGAACCACAACTGGCGCACATAATTTCAACACGCCGCATACCATGGCTCAGATCTTCCTCATAGCGTACCGCATCTGGAATTTCACGATCGAAACTAGGCCAGCCACAACCAGAATCAAACTTCGCTTTTGACTCGAACAACGGTGCATCGCAACAGACACAATGGTAAACACCCGTTTTCCGGTTATGCAACAATGCTCCTGAATATGGGCGTTCCGTCCCTTTCTCCCAGCACACATGGAATTGTTCTGGTGTCAGTTTCAACCGCCAATCAGTCGTCTGCTCCCCGCTCATGATCTTACCTCTGTTACGTAATTGTTAAGAGAGTAGATGAGCATCAGAGCAGATTCAAACCACAAAAAGTAAGGTTAATAAGAAAACTTAATTAACATCACATCCTTTGAGTGGACAAGCACGTAGCAGCTTCATGGAGTGAGCGCCGCAGACCGCTACCAGTTGCTGCAAATCGTCCAGTAACAACCGTTTACCATCATGCGAAGCAGTGTCCACAGCCAGCGTCCAGTTATTACTTTTTTCCGGCTCCGGCAGACGGAAATGAATGTCGTAACCACTAGCATTAAATAACACCAGCCAATGTTCCTGACTTTCTTTCGCAATAATTTCCATGACTAACGCTTGCGCGGAAGGCGCATTCCAATCACCTTCGGTCAACTCACTACCATCAGGATGATACCAATGCACAGTATCGGCCTGGGTTCGAGAGCCGAAATAGAGATCGTCTTCCAAATGTAGCTCGGTAAATGCACTGGCAGAACGACGGATCCTGATCATCTGTTTCACAAACGTCAGCAACCCCTCATCCTCATTACTTAATTGCCAGTTGACCCAACTAATGCGGTTGTCCTGACAATAAGCATTGTTATTACCGATCTGGCTACGCCCCATTTCATCACCGGCCAATAAATGCGGGATACCTTGCGACAACAACAGGGTCACCAGCATATTCCGTTTTTGTTGCAACCGGATCCGGCTGATCCGCGGGTCAAGAGTAGGCCCTTCGATGCCATAATTCTTTGATAAATTATGGCCATGACCATCACGGTTCTCTTCCGTATTTGCCTGATTATGGCGTTGCTCGTAACACACGGTATCTTCCAGTGTGAAGCCATCGTGGTAACAGACAAAATTCACACTGGAATGAATGGCGCGTAACGATTTCGGAAAAATATCGCGCGAACCTAATAATCGGGTCGCAAACTCCGCCATTTTGCCCATATCACCGCGCCAGAATGCGCGGATCGTATCGCGATAGCGATCATTCAACTCCCGCCATTGTGTTGGGAATTGCCCCAGACGGTAACCAAACGGACCAATGTCCCAAGGCTCAGAGATCAGTTTTACATTGCGCAACACAGGATCTTGCATTAACGCTTTACAGAAACCACCATACGGATCAAAGTCGCCGCCTTCACGCGCCAGCGTCACCGCCAGATCGAAACGGAAACCATCAATATGCATTTCCGTTACCCAGTAACGCAGGCTATCCATCACGAGCCGTAAACCATTCGGATGATCGACATTGAAAGTATTACCGCAGCCGGTCATGTTGCTATAACGGGAAAAATCCGGTCCATAGCCCCCATTATCAAAACAATAATAACTGCGGTTATCTAAGCCTTTGTAACTCAGCAACGGGCCGCCATGTCCGCCTTCTGCGGTATGGTTAAACACCACATCCAGGATCACTTCAATACCGGCACGGTGCAGTTCCCGCACCATGGTTTTAAATTCAGTAACCGCATGTTTCACCGCATAACGTGGTTCCGGTGCCATGAAGCAGACTGGGTTATAACCCCAATAATTGTTTAAGCCCAGTTGAGTTAAACGAGGTTCACTCATGAAACTAGCAACCGGCATCAATTGCACAGTGGTAATGCCCAGCTCTTGCATATGGCGGATCACTGCTGGCTGGCACAAACCAAGGTAAGTACCACGCAGATGTTCCGGCACATCAGGGTGTAATTTAGTGAATCCTTTGACATGGACTTCATACAAAACCGTTTGCGCATCACTGTAATGCGGAGATACAACCCCTTCCCAGTCGAATTCATCTTCCCAAACCACCGCTTTTGGCAGCATGCGATGACTATCGCCCTGATAGAGTTCTTCATTCCATTCCAATACACGCGACAAGGCTTTGGCGTAAGGATCTAACAATAATTTTTGTGGGTCGAATAAATGTCCTTGTTCAGGGCTGTGTGGCCCATGCACACGATAACCATATAAGGCACCAGACTTGACGCCTTGAACATACCCATACCAAAGATGACCGCGACGTTCACGCAATCGGATACGAGCAATTTCCTGCTCTTTTGTATCAAACAAACAAAGTTCTATGCGTTCAGCATCCGGAGCCCACAAGACAAAATTACATCCTTGCTCATCCGGCATCACTCCGAATGGGGCTTCTTTACCGGGTAACAATGTAAAATGATCCGTCATAGTCTTAACTCCATCTGACCCTCGTCATACAACGACGAGGGCCTCTTATGCTGTTACTCAACCACTTTTTTGATAAATACGCTAGCCAATGGTGGCAGGTTCAACACAATAGAGTGATCTTTACCATGTGATGCAATTGCTTCGGTATGGAAAACATCAGCACCAACAAAATAATCACTACCCCAATATTCGCCGCTGTCAGTATTCAGTACGATCTGATAACGCCCCGCTTCCGGTACGCCCATACGGAAGCCATCACGTGGCACCGGTGTAAAGTTACAGGCGGTGATAATGAAACTATCCTGTGCTTTATTCCGGCGGATCATCAGCAGTGCACTGTTTTCCCAATCAGAATGATCTAACCACTCAAAACCACTTTGCAGATAGTCCGCTTCATACATCGCTGGTTCAGAGCGATAGAGTTTATTCAGATCACGGATCAGGTTCTTCTGTCCACGATGCTTATCAAAACCAAGCAACCACCAATCCAGTTGTCCATCGTGATCCCACTCTGCTGCCTGAGCTATTTCAGTCCCCATGAAATTGAGCTTTTTACCAGGATGCGCATACATATAACCCATATATGTACGCAGATTAGCGGCCTGTTGCCACTCATCGCCCGGCATCTTGTACAGCAGAGATTGTTTCCCATGCACCACTTCATCATGCGACAACGACAACACAAAGTTCTCGTTGTAGTGATAGACCATGGAGAACGTCAGATCATTATGGTAATATTTACGGTGAACCGGCTCTTTCGCCATATAACGCAACGAATCGTTCATCCAGCCCATGTTCCACTTGAAAGTGAAGCCCAGACCACCAGTGTAGGTTGGACGAGACACGCCCGAGAAAGCCGTCGATTCTTCTGCAATCGTCATTGCATGTGGGAAACGTTCATACACTTCACGGTTGAACCATTGCAGTAATGAAATGGCCTCATAATTGTGATTACCGCCATCCAGATTCGGCACCCACTGCCCTTCATCACGCGAATAATCCCAATACAGCATCGATGCCACTGCATCAACACGTAAACCATCGATGTGGAAATGATCCAGCCAGAACAGTGCACTGGCGATCAGGAACTGACGAACGGTGTCACGACCAAAATCATAGATATAGGAGTTCCAGTCAGGATGCCAGCCACGACGCGGATCTTCATACTCATATAACGGGGTGCCATCAAATCGCGCCAGACCATGTGAATCAGATGGGAAATGGGCAGGCACCCAATCGAGGATCACGCCAATTCCGGCTTCATGGCAACGATCGACAAAATATTTAAAATCATCGGCCGAACCATAACGACTGGTTGGCGCAAACAAACCGAGCGGCTGATAACCCCAGGAGCCTGAGAACGGATGCTCCATGATTGGCATCAATTCAATATGGGTGTAATTCATTTCCAGTAAATAAGGGATCAACTGATCCGCCATTTCGCGGTAACTCAGCGAGTCACCATTCTCATGACGTTTCCACGAGCCAAAATGAATTTCGTAAATAGATAGAGGTTGTTCCAGCTTGTCATTCCGTTGCGACTTCTGCCATTCAGCATCATGCCACTGGTATTTTTTCTGATCGTAAACTACTGACGCAAATGACGGATATTGATCGGCATAGAAACCAACCGGATCGGCCTTGTGTGGCAGACAATGGCCATGCATATCTTTTAATTCAAATTTGTAACGGGCACCAGCCTCCAGACCCGGTACAAATAACACCCAATGACCACACAGACTGCGTTGCATCGGATGGCGGCGACCATCCCAGAAGTTAAAATCACCTAACAAACTTACTGACATAGCACTCGGTGCATAGACAGCAAATTTAACCCCTTTGACTTTCACGCCATTCACTTCGGTTTCTACAAGCTGAGCACCCAGCGTCCGATAGATATTATCCGCACTGAGTTTCATCTCTGCCAAACCACGATAGGCTTCGTCATGGAACTGGTAAGGATCAATGACTTCCGTTTTGGTATCACCGTAATTAACACTCAGTGCATAAGCAAACGGTGAAGCTAACTTCGCAAATTCTGCTTCAAATAAACCATCGACATGAACACAAGTTAACTGGCTTTCGATTGTTTTTTTCTCAATCCGGCGAACAGCAACCTGAGTTGCATGTGGCAACCAGACTCGCAACCGCCACAATGATTGTTCGTTATCGTAGATCCATCCCAATTTTTCAAATGGCTGCCCGCAACGGGCCTCATTAAGCTCTCTTAACAGCATATGTAAACCTCTACTACATCACTAAGAATGGTCAGCTACAGATATAAATAACTCGCTGATATAAAAATCATTACTATTGTTTTCGTGCATTAGTCAGTCTGTTAGCTAACGCTGCCAGTCCTGGGTCATTTAAAAAGTGTTCTAAATTTTTACTCAGCTTTCTCCGCCAGTTCGGATATTCAGTGCTAGTCCCCGGCACATTGACCGGTTTATCCATCTCAAGCCAATCTTCCAACTGAGTACTGAATAATGCGCTATTGCCACGACACATATGCTCTTGTAACGCTTGAGCCAACGCGGTGTTCATACCTACCCAGCTGACGTCATGTCCGATACCATCCGGCAACACGCCATGCCCCGCTAATGAGTCCAAGATCGCCTGTTTAGCACTGTGCCGTTCACGGTATAAATCCTGTAATTTATCTTCATCAGGATAAAGGCCCAAATCACGCCCTAATGCCAAATCATCACAATGCCAAAAGCCACGTAACGTTGGCATATCATGTGTCGTCAATGCAGCCATGGCCTGAGCAGGATAATGTGAAGGCGAGAAATAACCGCCATCAGCCGCTCTTTCAAAGAAAAAGACCTTGTAGGAATAAACACCATTGGCATGCAGTAATGTCCGCATTTCCGGTGGCACAGTCCCTAAATCTTCGCCAATGACCATACAACGCTCACGGTGTGACTCCAGCGCCAGAATAGCCAGCAACTCCTCAGCGGGATAATAGACATACGCCCCCATTGATGATGGTGCACCCGGTGGTACCCACCAAAGTCGGCGTAAGCCCATAACATGGTCGATGCGTAATGCGCCACAACCACGCATGTTGGCGCGTAATAGCTCAATAAAAGGTCGGTAAGCTGCTCGCTTTAGTTGCACTGGATCTATCGGCGGTAATCCCCAGTTTTGGCCCTGTGGCCCCAATGGATCAGGCGGAGCACCAATACTGGCTTTAGGACAATACAGATCTTTATTCGCCCAAATCTCGCAAGAACCTTCAGATACACCCACCGCCAGATCACGGTATAATCCGATCTTCATACCTAATGCTTTAGCCAGTTGCTCTGCTTCAGCTAATTGCAGATCGGCCATCCATTGCAAATATTGATAAAAACGGATGTCCAACTGATGAGATGCAATCCAAGTTTGGACAGCCGGAGAATCAAAACTCCGGTACACCTCAGGCCATACTGGTGGGCCCCACGCTTCTAAGCCACCGGCATATAACGTGCTTTGCAACGCATCAAACGTCGCCATCTGCAATAAGCCATCACCACCGGCAGCAATATATTCAGCAAATGCCTTGCCCCGTTCAGTACGGGCAGAGAGATCAGCCCCTTCAAATACCCGGCGTAACCAACCTATTTTGAAAGAAAAAACAGCTTGGTAATCAATCCAATCAACGGCTCGTAACTGATTCAGTTGTTCTTGAATTTCCGAGGCTGCGAATTCTTTTTGCAACGCTGGATTGGATAAAAAATCAGGTATTGCTTCAACATCAATATAAATGACGTTTAACCAGCGACGAGAAGAAGGGCTATATGGGCTGCAACTTTCCGGATTAGCCGGATACAAAGCATGGATCGGATTCAAACCAACAAAATCTGCGCCCCACGCCGCAACACCCCGCAATAACATTTTTAGATCGGTGAAATCGCCAACACCCCAGTTACGCTGGCTGCGCAAAGTATATAATTGAACGCTTGGCCCCCAGCATTTTTGCTGGCGTTGTAAAAACTCAGGATGAAAACAATTGGCCGGAGCAACAATTAAAGAAGAAGTCGCTAATACTTGCGTATTATTTCCAGATAAAAGATTAAATTGATGATAACCATTAGGAATATTCTGCTGAATATTTATTACATATTCAGAAAATAATAATTCGTTCGCTTGGAAAGAGTTTATTTTTTGACTGTCATTCAGTGAAATAACGCCACTTAGCTGAGCACCCTCTTCCAGTTCAATACGCCAATTAAGCAGAGACTCCGCACTTGCAGGCAATCTGCAAGTAATATGAAACGCCGTTTGCTGCCTTAGCACATACACAGGATCCAACATTTGTTGCCAGTACGTAAGATCTTCGTGACTAATTTGTTCTGATAAGACCTCAGGTTCCGTTGTTGCACATCCCATGGCATCAAGGATAGCCCGCTTATTCTCCATTGATGTCTGAGTCGTTTTCCCCCAGATATCCGTATACTCTTGCCCTATACCACGTCGTTGTGCCAGTAACTCAAGGAGTTCATCCATCATATCCTCCCGCAGAATAATTCAGGCCGATAATGCCAGTGCCATTTAGTAATACCCTAATTCTCACACATTGAAGGTAATACTGAATGTGACCTGACTACCAGCAATTATTTTTGTCATGCTCGATCGCTTATAATTTATTCGAAAAAAACCGGCAAAGGTGACTTGACTTAGCATCAATCTGGTAAAGCGTAGCCAACAAATTAACTATTTCATGATATATCGCAATTAAAAGTCGCTTGGTAGTTGCTCACTCCCCCTTAATTCTTGTAAATTCATAGGCGAATTTTTTCCCTTGAACACATGTTGGGTACAACTATGACTATCAAAGTAGGTATTAACGGTTTTGGCCGTATCGGTCGCTTCGTATTCCGTGCAGCTTTCGAACGTTCAGACATCGAAGTTGTTGGTATCAACGATCTGATCGACGTTGATTACATGGCTTACATGCTGAAATATGACTCAACTCACGGCCGTTTCAACGGTACTGTTGAAGTTAAAGACGGCAACCTGATCGTTAATGGTAAAACCATCCGTGTAACTGCAGAACGTGACCCAGCAAACCTGAAATGGGATGCTATCGGTGCTGACGTAGTTGCTGAAGCAACTGGTCTGTTCCTGACTGACGACACTGCTCGTAAACACATCACTGCTGGCGCTAAGAAAGTTGTTCTGACTGGCCCATCTAAAGATAAAACTCCAATGTTCGTAATGGGTGTTAACCACGCTACTTACGCTGGTCAAGATATCGTTTCTAACGCTTCTTGCACCACTAACTGCTTGGCTCCTATTGCTAAAGTTCTGAACGACAAATTCGGTATCGAATCTGGTCTGATGACTACTGTTCACGCAACTACCGCTACTCAGAAAACTGTAGACGGCCCATCTGCTAAAGATTGGCGCGGTGGTCGTGGTGCTTCTCAGAACATCATCCCATCTTCAACTGGCGCAGCTAAAGCAGTTGGCGTTGTTCTGCCAGAACTGAACGGCAAACTGACTGGTATGGCTTTCCGTGTACCAACTACCAACGTTTCTGTTGTTGACCTGACTGTTAACCTGAAAACTGCCGCTTCTTATGCTGAAATCTGTGCGGCAATGAAAGCAGCTTCTGAAGGCGAACTGGCTGGCGTACTGGGTTACACCGAAGATGAAGTTGTATCAACTGACTTCAACGGCGAAACTTGTACTTCAATTTTCGACTCTAAAGCTGGTATCGCACTGACTGACAAATTCGTTAAAGTTGTATCTTGGTACGACAACGAAATCGGTTACTCAAACAAAGTTCTGGACCTGATCGCTCACATCTCTAAATAATTGAGCGCTCATTCCGAATGAGTTTATAAAAGGCAGCCTACGGGCTGCCTTTTTACTTTGGGAGCCTACACGTGTTAAGAAAATTCAAATTTACTAAACAACAAGATCTCACCAGTAATACGCAATTAGCCACTAATGAATCAGGGCTAAGTTATCTTCTTATTAAAAACCAATATGCGGAAGCAGCCATCTCATTATTTGGTGCGCACGTATTGCACTATCAAGCAAAAGACAAACAGCCTTTACTGTGGATGAGTCATACTAGCGCGCAGGATGGCTCTAAGCCATTTCGTGGTGGTGTGCCTATCTGCTGGCCTTGGTTCGGTCCAGCACCTGCAGAATTAGGCTCAGGACTTCCTGCACATGGTTTTGCTCGTTCTCTGACATGGCAATTGGAAGGCGTCAGCGAAACAGACGAAGGCACCTTTGTTCATTTATCATTGAACAATACGGCAGAAACACTGGCTATGTGGCCTCACCCATTCCGCCTTGAGTTCGAAGTTCGTGTTGGTGCAACATTGACCATGTCATTAACCACTGAAAATACCAGTGAAAAAGAATTCCGTGTTTTTGAAGCGCTGCATACTTACTTCAATACCAAAGGAACTGAATTTGTCACGGTAAAAGGTTTGGGCGACAGCTTCTACGATAAACTGACTAAATCAGATAGCGTTCAAGATGGTGATTACTATCTGACTGCAGCTGTTGATCGTGTTTATAGTAAACCAGCCAACGTAGTGACACTCACGACTGGCTACGACACCATCAAATTAGATAATGGTGGTGAAAATTCTGCAGTGGTTTGGAACCCTTGGACTGCAGCAGAAAACATGGCTGACTTCGATAGCGATCGCTGGCAGACCATGGTTTGTGTCGAAACCTGCGTTACTGGGGAAGGACAAACGGTTCCTGCGGGTGAAGAACATACTCTCAGCACTGAGATCAGTTACCAGTAAAAGATTCGTGATGTTCTAGAAATAAAAAAAGCAGAATACATTGGTATCCTGCTTTTTTTATCTCAATATGCCATTAAATATTACCGCTTATTTTTTGCTGCAAATTAGCAGCAAAATCCAACATACGATTCAATGGGATCAGTGCTTTCAGGCGAATTGATTCATCAACTTTTATTTCATGTGCATCAGCCTGCTCCGACAAAGCCGCATAAATCGCTTCTAAGCCATTCATTGCCATCCACGGACAATGTGCACAACTTCTGCAAGTTGCGCCATCACCACCGGTGGGCGCTTCAATCATGACTTTGTCAGGACACGCCTGCTGCATTTTGTAGAAAATACCACGGTCTGTTGCCACAATCAGCGTTTTCTGGGGTAATTGCTGCGCCGCCTTGATCAATTGCGTAGTAGAACCGACCGCATCGGCCATTTCAATGACTGCGGCAGGTGATTCCGGATGTACCAATACAGCCGCATCTGGATGTTCTGCTTTCAATCGTGCCAAGGCTTTGGCTTTGAATTCATCATGGACGATACACGCCCCCTGCCAACGCAGCATCTCTGCGCCCGTTTTCTTCTCGATGTAAGCACCAAGATGACGATCCGGCGCCCAAAGAATTTTTTTACCTTCGGCATCCAGATGTTCAACAATCTCTAGTGCAATGCTGGATGTAACGATCCAATCGGCACGAGCTTTGACTGCCGCTGAGGTATTCGCATAAACCACCACAGTATGATCCGGATGCGCATCGCAAAAGGCAGAAAACTCTTCAATAGGACAAGAAAGATCCAGTGAGCACTCTGCCCGCAGGGTTGGCATCAATACCTGTTTTTCCGGACTCAGGATCTTAGCTGACTCGCCCATAAAGCGCACACCCGCGACAATGAGCGTTTGTGCTGTATGCTGCTTACCAAACTTCGCCATTTCCAGCGAATCGCCAATAAATCCGCCCGTCGCTTCAGCTAATGCCTGAATATCATGGTCGGTATAATAATGCGCAATCAACACAGCATTTCTGGCTTTCAGCAATTCAGCGATACGAGCAGTCAACTCCTGCTTACGTTCCGCAGATAACGGCGCTGGAATTTGCGGGAAAGGATAGTCAATTTCAACCACATTGACTGGGCTGTTCATGTCTTACTCCAGTAATACGATAAGGCTTCGCTGATTATAACCGAGATGACTAACTTGCTAAATGCAATTCAGTGTGTGATGTACTGAGATAAAAATCTAACGATTAGTATGGGAAATAGGAAGATTAAAACAGGAAGGTCGGAGCAAAGATGGTGGGTCGTGCTGGATTCGAACCAGCGACCAATTGATTAAAAGTCAACTG
>CALMKU010000304.1 GCA_937866945.1 uncultured Tolumonas sp. | reverse complement strand
GCTTCCGGGCCGACAATGGTCAGGCCGACATTTTGTTCTTTGGCAAAAGCCAGTAACGCCGGAATGTCAGTGGCACTGATATTCACGTTTTCGACCTTGGCTTCACGGGCTGAACCGGTGTTACCAGGCGTGACAAATACTTTGTCGGCCAATGGTGATTGGGCGGCTTTCCATGCAAGAGCATGTTCACGACCGCCATTACCGATAATTAAGATATTCATTCGATTTTCTCTTTTAAAAAATCAGTGACGGAAATGACGCATGTTGGTAAACACCATCGCCATACCATGTTCATCGGCAGCATCGATCACTTCCTGATCGCGCATTGAACCACCTGGCTGGATGACACAAGTGATACCTGCTTCAGCAGCTGCATCGATACCGTCACGGAATGGGAAGAAGGCATCAGAGGCCATTACGGAACCTTTTACTTCTAAACCTTCGTCAGCGGCTTTGATACCGGCAATTTTGGCAGAGTAAACACGGCTCATTTGGCCTGCGCCAACACCGATGGTCATGCCGCCTTTAGCGTAAACAATAGCGTTGGATTTGACGTACTTGCCGACTTTCCAGCAGAACAGCAGATCTTGTAGCTCTTGTTCAGTTGGCTGGCGTTTGGTCACGACTTTCAGATCGTCCAAAGTGACCATGCCTTTATCGCGATCTTGCACCAGCAGGCCACCGTTAACACGTTTCACGTCAAAGCCAGTGGCTTTACCTTGCCACTGACCACATTCCAGCAGACGCACGTTGGCTTTTTTTGCAACAACGGCTTTCGCTTCTTCGCTAACAACTGGCGCGATGATCACTTCAACAAACTGACGGCTGACAATGGCTTCAGCAGTTGCAGCGTCTAATTCACGGTTGAAGGCAATGATGCCACCAAAGGCAGAAGTAGGGTCGGTTTGGTAAGCACGGTTATAGGCTTCCAGAATATCGTTACCCAGTGCCACACCACATGGATTGGCGTGTTTTACGATGACACAAGCCGGTTCGGCGAACTCTTTGACACATTCCAGTGCCGCATCAGTATCAGCGATGTTGTTATAAGAGAGAGCTTTGCCCTGCAACTGAGAGGCAGTAGACACTGAGGCTTCTTGTACGTCAGCTTCGGCATAAAACGCAGCGGCCTGATGGCTGTTTTCGCCATAGCGCATGTCTTGTTTTTTGATGAACTGGAAATTGATAGTGCGCGGGAATTTAGAGTCGGCGCTGGCTTCGTCTTGCACACCATAAGTTGGTACTTTGGTGCCAAAGTAATTGGCGATCATACCGTCGTAGGCGGCGGTGTGTTCGAATGCGGCGATGGCTAAATCAAAGCGGGTCGCGTAGGTCAGCGAGTTGGCATTGGCATCCATTTCCGCTACGACGCGGGTGTAATCTTTCGCATTTACCACGATAGTCACGTCTTTGTGATTCTTCGCGGCGGAACGCACCATGGTTGGGCCACCGATATCGATGTTTTCGATCGCGTCTGCCAAGGTGCAGTTTGGATTAGCTACAGTTGCTGCAAACGGGTAAAGGTTAACAGCAACCAGATCGATTGGGCTAATGGTGTGTTGCGCCATGATAGCGTCATCAATGCCGCGACGACCTAAAATGCCACCGTGAACTTTCGGATGCAGGGTTTTAACGCGACCATCCATCATTTCCGGGAAGCCGGTATAGTCGGAAACCTCGGTAACAGGCAAGCCAGCGTCAGCGAGCAGGCGCGCAGTGCCGCCAGTGGAGAGCAGTTCAACACCACGTTGTTGCAGGGCACGGGCGAACTCCACGATACCGGTCTTGTCAGAAACGCTGAGCAGGGCACGGCGGATTGGGCGAGCGTTTTCCATCTCTACTTTGTCCTCAAATTTAAGTTCACGGGTCAGATTTTCACGGAAAGGTCAGGACGCAGTATTGACTGCATCCTGTTTTCAGGCGGCATATTTTACACCAAAAGCAACGGTGGGAGGATCTTTATTGCATGTTAACCGGCCAAAGGCAGCAACTTCGCCGACACGCCGTAAACCCATCCATGGGGGCTC
>CALMKU010000303.1 GCA_937866945.1 uncultured Tolumonas sp. | reverse complement strand
CGATATTCTTCACAAGGCACAGCAAACATCATGTGCAGGAAGTTACCAGCATAACTCAGATCATTGCGTGGGTAGATAAACGGCTGCCCCATCGAATATTTATAAGACATCGCAGCCAGAGTCGGCATTTTTGAAATCAGACGATAGGCGGCTACTTCACGGTGCTGTTCATGGCTGATATCTAATTCGTCGTGGTAGAACGCAGATAAGGCACCGGCAACCCCACACATAACGGCCATTGGATGCGAGTCACGACGGAATGCTTTGAACAATGAAGTGATCTGTTCATGCACCATGGTATGGCGAGTGACCATATAACGGAATTTGTCGTACTGTTCTTTGTTCGGCAGTTCGCCGTTCAGCAGCAGATAACAGACTTCCAGATAGTTTGAATCTTTTGCCAGTTCAGCAATAGGGTAACCACGATACAACAGAATACCGGCATCACCATCAATATAGGTGAGCTTTGAAGTACAGGATGCAGTCGACAGGAAACCTGGATCGTAAGTGAAATAGCCATGCGCCCCTAATGCGCGGACATCGATTACCTCAGGACCTTCAGTCCCAGACAGGATTGGCAATTCGATCGGCTCTTGACCGGGGATGTGCAGGGTGGCTACTTTATTAGCCATGGCAAGTCTCCTTTGCAATTAATGTAAAAGCGGTAGTCGCGAGTAATAGCTACGCGAAACGTTTTTGTATTGTTCCTTTATAGTTCGTATAAACGCTATTGCGCTTGATAGCAATAAAAAATCCTTACTGCGTCACACTTATTTCAACCATCCTGATGCACTTTGTCAATTTTATAGCGATACCTAAATGTATGAATGGTCACAGTTTGGGAGCTTAGTTCATAAAATTGTGTTTCTAATAGGTTAAATTTTTGTAATGAATTGGGATAGCTGAATATACTGAATGGGCTGTTGCTTTATAGCTGTAAACAGCGGCAGAAATGAGTAAACAAGATTGTTTTTTGAGCATTGAAGTTACCTTATTCGCTCTGTGATTGCCGTAACAGTAACAGGCAATCATAATATGTTGAATATAAAAGGAACCTTTTCATCCTGAGGGCAAAACTGAGTGAAATTAGTGCCGTTTTCAGGTGATTCATCCGGTCAGACGAAAAATACTGATGACCGGACTGGCTGTCGGTCAAAGGAAACCAAATGAATATGCATGAAGATGCCATCGTTACCTGGATTCGATCTTCTTATCTGGCAAACAGTTCGTATGTTGAAGACCTTTATGAGTCATACCTGATAGATCCGAGTTCTGTTTCGTTAGAATGGCGTGAGTGTTTTTCGGAGCTGGGCGCACCGCAGAGCAATGAACAGCCTCATGCGCCGGTTCGTCAGCGCTTACGTCAGGAAGTCACACAGCCCCGACGTGCAGTCAGTGTTGCGGGCAATGCTGCTTTAGATCAAAAACAATTCCATGTGTTACAGCTCATCAATGCCTATCGTTACGCCGGCCATCAGCTCGCCAATCTTGATCCGCTGGGGTTGACCGCGAATCCGGTGGTGCCGGAACTGGAGCTTTCATATTACCAGTTGGATAACGCCGATCTGGATCGTGAATTTCATATCGGTAGTTTCCTGGCTAATCAGGAACGCATGCCGTTGCGCGATCTGCTGGCAGCATTACGAAATACTTACTGTGATGTGATTGGTGCGGAGTTTATGCACATGACGTCGCAGCTGGAAAAACGCTGGATCCAGGAACGTTTAGAGTCTGCAGATGCGCGCCCGAAATGGACAGCCGATGAGAAAAAACAAGCCTTAGAGGAATTGACCGCCGCTGAAGGTTTGGAACGTTATCTTGGTGCAAAATTCCCTGGTGCAAAACGCTTTTCGCTGGAAGGCGGCGATATGCTGATCCCGATGGTGAAATCAATTATTCGTCAGGCAGGTGTCACCGGGCATAAAGAAATCGTCATTGGTATGGCGCATCGTGGCCGACTGACCATGCTGGTTAACGTGTTGGGTAAACGCCCGAAAGAACTGTTTGATCAATTCGCGGGTCATCATGGCGATGCCTGGGGAACCGGTGATGTGAAATATCACATGGGCTTCTCTTCTGATTTTGCAACCGAAGGTGGCAATGTTCACTTGGCGTTGGCGTTCAATCCATCGCATCTGGAAATTGTGAATCCGGTGGTTATCGGCTCTGTTCGTGCCCGAATGGAACGCCTGCATGATAATGAATTTAATAAAGTACTGCCGATCACTATTCACGGCGACTCAGCCATCGCCGGGCAAGGTGTTGTCGCGGAAACATTTAACATGTCACAAACCCGCGGTTTTGGTGTCGGTGGCACGGTTCGTATTGTTATTAACAA
>CALMKU010000302.1 GCA_937866945.1 uncultured Tolumonas sp. | reverse complement strand
ACGGTGGGGTTCAGAGCTTACGTTGGTTTTTGGTTCCATTGCTCCCCAAACCCCAATTTCTTTGCGTAAGGAAAAAGATAACTAAGGCCTGTTGGAGAATAGTTACGTGGTATTCAATTTTTGGGGATGGTTTATTTAAGACAGATGTGGATACGCGGAGCACTCATTGTGCTGCTTACAGAAAGGTTCGAGAAGGAAATGTATCTGGGCTGTCCGATGCTATTTGATTGCGAACAACTGAAGCCAAACATCAATGGCATACCAGATGGCATACTGAGGAATGGCTGAAATGAAAAAGCCCTGATAAATCAGGGCTTTATTCAAAGTATTTGGCGGAGAGATAGGGATTCGAACCCTAGAAGGGCTACAAACCCTTGCCGGTTTTCAAGACCGGTGCATTTAACCACTCTGCCATCTCTCCGTTCTTGCCGCGTATAATACGAGGATATTTGTAGTACGTAAAGCCTCAACGGTTTGATTGCTCATTCCTTAAGCGAAAAATGTGATTTAATAACGAATCGAGTGGTTTTTATTCATTTTTTTGACGAAAAACTATCGTCATGTTGTCACAAAGCGGTTTTATCCTGAAATTCCGATGGTTAGAAGTAACCCGTTTTCAGGAGAATGTCATGGCTCATTCATCAGATGCAGCAGTGTTATCGACAATCACCCGTGATCTCACTGCGCAAGCAGTGACATCGCCAGGCAGTTTGTTGCGTAAAAATCGCTTTCATAATCATCTGACGCCGCAACCAATGACCATGATGGGGTTACTGCGTTTGTGTGGGCGTTATCTGTTTGCGCGCCCTGTGGTGCCAGCACCCATTCGTCCATTGCCAATCTCTAAATTGACTACATCGCAGCTACTGGTTTCGCCGACTGATACATTATATCGGTTGGGGCATTCAACACTGTTGTTAAAGCTGAACGGTGAATTCTGGCTAACTGATCCGGTGTTTGCGAAACGGGCATCGCCATTACAATGGATCGGCCCGAAGCGCTTTCATGAACCACCGCTGATCCCTGAGCAATTACCGGCATTGAAAGGCATCATCATTTCGCATAATCATTATGACCATCTGGATAAACAGAGCATTCAGCTGCTGGCGTCGCGTTGTGAGCATTTTTATGTGCCGTTGGGTGTAGGGCGTCAATTGCAAAAGTGGGGTATAGCTGCTGAGTCGATCACCGAATTGGATTGGTGGCAGTCGGTGCAGGTGGGGGCAACACAATTGGTGGCGACTCCGGCGCGTCATTTTTCCGGGCGTGGATTGTTCGATACCGATCGTTCCTTGTGGTGTTCATGGGTGATCCGATCACCACAATTCAGCCTGTTCTTCAGTGGTGATACCGGTTATTTCGACGGGTTTAAACAAATTGGTGAGGCCTACGGACCGTTTGATATCACGTGCATTGAAACTGGCGCTTACGACCACAGCTGGCCGGATGTGCATATGTTGCCCGAGCAGTCGTTGCAGGCGCATCTCGATTTAGACGGGCGTTATATGCTGCCGATCCATAACGGCACGTTCGATTTGGCGTTGCATAACTGGTTCGAGCCATTTGAACGCATTAGCGATCTCGCTGCGGCACAACAAGTGTCATTGCTGATGCCGAAAATCGGGGAACCGGTGCAGTTACTGACACCACCCAGTTGGTATCCGTGGTGGCGTCAGCAAGAGGCGGAATTACTCAGTATGATCACCGCCATGGGTGCTGAGTAGGGTTAGGAAAGGGGCGGTTAAACCGCCTCTAATAAGGTTTGCGCAAAGTAATGACCGGGTGCAGGTACGCCCGGCAACGTGAAAAAGTAACCACCACCAAACGGCTTGATGTACTCCTCCAGTGGTTCGCCATCGAGTTTTTTCTGCACGGCAATAAAGCCTTCCTGTAGATCAGCCTGATAGCAGACAAACAGTAACCCCATATCCAACTGGCCTGAGCCGGTAATACCCGACGAATAGCTGTAACCACGACGTAAGATCAGGTTTTTTTCGGTCTCTGGTGTGCGCGGGTTGGCTAAACGGATGTGCGAGTCGAGTGGAATGCGTTTCCCTTCCGGATCCGAAGCGTAGTCAGGGTCATCGTGTTCATTGCGCAAACCTAATGGCGCGCCGCTATCACGATGACGGCCAAAGATGGCTTCTTGTTCCTGCAACGGGGTGCGATCCCAAAACTCTACACGAAAGCGGATCAGGCGAATGGCTTGGTAACTGCCATACGTAGCCCACGCAGGTTCGCGGTGCGCGCCATTCACCCAGAGGATCTTATTCATCAAGATCTGTTGATGGGTGTCGGGGTTGGCGGTGCCATCTTTAAAGCCGAGCAGGTTGATCGGCGTCTCTTTACCCTGACTGGCTGCAGCATGTGCCGAGATAAAACCATCACGGCGCCAGCGTACACTCAGCAGATCGGGAGTCTGTTTGATGATATCGCGCAGGGCGTGTAGCACGGTTTCGCTGCTGTTCGCGCAGATCTGCAGCAGCAAGTCGCCATGACACCATTTCGCATCGAGCGAATCGTTCGGGAATTTGGTCATCTTTTGCAGATGTTTCGGTTTTAAGCCCGCTAAACCAAATCGATCATCAAATAGGCTGTTACCGACAGAGGCGGTAATGGTCAGATTGTCGGCATAGATATGCGGCCCCATGATGCCGGAGTCTAGTGGCGGCAGTTTATTGTCCACTTGTGCAATTTGTCCGCCCTGCATTAAAAACGCACACCGAGCCGTCAGCAGTTTAAATAGCCGAGTCAGCCCTGCTTTATCGGTCGCCAGCACATCAAAGGCAACCAGCATCATTGTTGCTTGTTGGGGGGGGGTGATCCCGCTTTGGTAGGTGCCATAAAACGGCTGTTTCTGGAACTTGGCATCATCGGGCAAAATCGCGGCCGGATGTGGTGCTGCTTGCACGGTTTTACTGGCAATGCTTCCAAGTGCCAGTGCACCACCGGCAGCGCCTAATCCCATGAGCAGTGAGCGGCGTGAAGGTGATGCCGGTGTTTCTTGGTCTTCTGCTACCGGATGCGGTGCTTTAATATTTTTGCCAGTAACGGTTTGCCATAAGGCACTAAATGGACAACCCATATTAATTTAATCCCAGTGTGCCGCGCAGTTTTGCCAAATCTTCCGCCAGTGCGGTGATGGGGCCTTTCAGTGCAGTGCGGTCGTTATCCGTCAATTTTTCGTAAGAGGTGAAGCCGTGTTCGGTGCGATATTTCGCTAAAATGGTGGTTACGGCTTTCAGATTGCTGTCGACTTTCGCGAGCAGTGGTGCATCGACTTTTTCCAGCAGTGGGCGTAGCAGATCGACAATTTTTTGCGCACCCTCGATATTGGCTTGGAAGTCCCAGAGATCGGTGCGGCTGTAACGCTCTTCTTCACCGCTGATTTTGGTGGCAGCCACCTCTTCAATCAGTACCGCCGCGCCACCCACCACCTTTGTGGGAGGGAAGGCAAGGACGGAGATGCGCTTTTTCAACTCTGTTGCATCTTGTGCCAGCTTGTCGGCGTAAGTTGTCATATCTTGCGTGCTGTTGTCTGCCCACAGCGCTTTTTCCAAACGGTGATAACCGGTGAACGCAGGGTCTTTAGTGCCTTGTTCGTAATCGTCTTCGCGAGCATCCAGCGATGCGTCGAGATCAGAAAATAGTTCGGCAATCGGTTCAATGCGTTCGTAATGTTGACGTGCAGGTGCGTAGAGTGCTTTGGCTTGTTCGATGTCGTCTTTTTTCACTGCATCGGTAAATTCGGATGTTTTCTTGGCGAATTCAGCCACTTCCATCATCACGAAAAATTTATATTCAGCCAGTGGGCCAATCAGATCATTGGCGGTCGCTTTGATCGGAGTAGCATTCTCACCGCCTGTGACAATCAGCTTTCCGCGCGGATTGGTCAGCAGGCCGCAGGTGGTGTCGTAGGTGCCTGGCTGCAGGTCGACGGTCATTTTTTGCATAAAACCTGGCGCGATGTTTTCACGTTCTTCCACGACTATGACACCGTTTAGAATTTCCCATTCCAGTGCTTTCATACTGTTGTTTTTGATGATGAATTGCGTTTTTCCCGCGGGAACGGTCAGCGTCATCGGGTCACACTGTTTGTCATTGACGCTGATGTTGACCTTGGCAATCTCTTCCGCCAATACGGTGCTGGTGAGGAGCGGAGTGCTTAATAGCAGCGCAAAAAGGACTGGTTGAATTCGAAACGGCATTAATGTTCTCCAATGACAGGAACGGAAAAGCGAAGCCTGCGCTTCGCTATCGTTTTATTCTGTGTTTTTTAATTCAGACCCAATACACCACGCAATTTAGCTAAGTCTTCCGCCAGTGCAGTGATTGGCCCTTTCAGGGCGTTGCGATCAGTATCAGTCAATTTTTCATACGACTCGAAACCTTCGGCGTTACGATATTTGGCTAAAGTGGTGTGTACCTTATTCAGGTTGGCATCGACCGTACCCAGCAATGCGTTATCTTGTTGGGCAATCAGAGGCCGTAACAGATCGACGATTTTCTGCGCGCCATCGATGTTGGCTTGGAAATCCCACAAGTCGGTGCGGCTGTAACGATCTTCTTCACCGCTGATTTTAGTAGCGGCGACTTCTTCAATCAGCACGGCAGCACCACCAACTACCTTGTTCGGTGGGAAGGCTAGACTAGTCAGGCGTTTTTCCAGCTCCACGGTGTCCTTGTGCAACTGATCAGCATAGTGCTCAACTCCTTTGGTGCTGTTATCGACCCACAGCGCTTTTTCCAAACGATGGAAACCGGTGAACGCAGGGTCTTTGGCGCCTTGTTCATAATCATCTTCACGAGCATCCATCGACGCGTCGAGATCAGAGAACAACTCAGCAACCGGCTCGATGCGCTCATAATGTTGACGTGCCGGTGCATACAGTTTTTTCGCCGTGGCGATATCGCCCTTTTTCACCGCATCGGTGAAGGCTTTGGTGGTGATGACATACTGTTTCACTTCGTCCATCACATACATTTTGTATTCAGCGAGCGGGCCGATCAGATCGGCGGCGTCTGTTTTTGCTATGGCTTGAGTGGTGATTGCTGTAGTAAATAGGGTGGCAACCAGAGCAGTATGTTTGAATTTCATTACGTTCTTTCCTGTATGGCTATGT
>CALMKU010000301.1 GCA_937866945.1 uncultured Tolumonas sp. | reverse complement strand
GGCAAGGCGCTCACCTCGCCGAGTCTTACCTACAGCTGCCTGCAGACACTGCTGCAGGGCTATGAGCGGGAGGTATTTGCCATCCTGTTTCTGGATAGCCAACACCGCGTCATCAAATTCGAGGAGTTGTTTCAAGGCACGCTGGATGCGGCGTCCGTCTATCCGCGAGAAGTAGTCAAGGCGGCACTAGCCTGCAACGCGGCGGCGGTGATCCTGGCACACAACCATCCATCCGGCTTGCCGGAGCCCAGTCGCTCTGACCGCACCCTTACTGAAACACTCCGAGCTGCACTGGCCACCGTTGAGATCCGCGTGCTGGATCATCTGGTGATCGGCACCGAAGGCAGAGTGTCGATGGCGGAACGAGGATGGCTATAACGACCAAGGAGAGTAAAAGAGGAGTCAGGGGCACTTGCTGAACTAAACCGCGGAATAGCCCCAGGATCAGGTGTTCAATCAAGCGATGGGATTGGCTAACCGGTCCGATAATTTTTCAACCAACTCCAACAACATGCTCTGATCCGCTGAGTTCAACCGAGCCAAGTGATGCGCGAGGACCACTCCTTTCTCCGTCGGGCGATTACTACTCTCTCGCAGTAATTCAGCAATATCGCAATCAAACAGCTGAGCCAACTCCGCTAACCGAACAATGGTCGGCACAACCAATCCACGCTCCATGCGCGAAACCGCCTCCAGCCCAATACTGAGGTGCTCAGCAACCTTTATACCTGCATAGCACGACATCGGACCATCGACACATATCTCGATAATTGATATCCGTGCAATGTTTCTTCAACTTCTAACCTGATATTTTTTATGGCTATATTTATGCGCAGATCACTTGGAACAATCCAGCATGACAACCTACCCAATCCCGCCGAATGAAAATGAGCGGCTAAATGTGCTTCATGCTCTCAATCTTCTCGATACACCGCCTGAGGAGGTTTTTGATCGCATAACCCGATTAGTCGCACGCGTTCTCGATGTCCCGATTGCGCTAGTTTCATTAGTTGATACGGATCGACAATGGTTCAAGTCTCGTGTTGGTCTGGACGCGATAGAAACTCCACGTGAACTAGCCTTCTGTGCCCACGCCATCGTGCAGACTTCACCGATGATAGTGCCAGACGCAACGCTGGACGAACGCTTCGCGGACAACGCTCTTGTTACGAGTAATCCGAATATACGCTTCTACGCTGGTGTGCCATTACGCAGTGTCAGTGGACTATCGATAGGCACCCTTTGCGCAATCGATTCCAAACCACGAAAGTTAAACGCGGACGAAATTAACATCCTGATCGACCTCGCTGCAGTGATCAGCAAAGAAGTACAAATGCGTGAAGCAATGATCCTGAGTCAGGCAACCTCAGAGCTAGCGAAAAAAGCTGTTGAGACCATTGAAGCACGGTTTAGAACCGTATTCGAACGTGCTGGCGTGGGAATTGCGCTGGTTGCTCCAGACGGTGGTTGGTTACGTGTCAACGATGCCTTGTGTCAAATTGTCGGTTACAGCCAAGATGAACTCGTTAAGCTTACTTTTCAGGACATTACTCATCCAGACGATTTGGACTCGGATTTATACCTGTTACGACAGTTAATCGATGACGAGATAGACCGTTACCAATTAGAAAAACGGTATATCACTAAATCAGGTAATACCATTTGGATACAGCTAATCGTCACCAAGCAAATGAGTCCTCAAGGTGAGTTGGAATACCTCGTCTCGATTATTAAGGATATACAAGAGCGCAAAGAGGCAGAAGCATCCTTGGCTGAACTACGCAAGGATCTGGAGGCTCGCGTCGAAACAAGGACAAAAGACCTTCGTTTAGCTAATGAAATGCTCTCATCCTTCATGGCTCAACAACTTCAATCTGAGCAGGAGCTACGCAAACGCGAAGCTGAGTTGCAGATGGTGCTCCAAAACGCAAACGATGCTTATGTTTGTATTGACCATAACGGTGTGATCCGGGACTGGAATCAACAGGCAGAACAAACCTTTGGTTGGAGTAGCCAAGAGGCTATTGGCCGCCGATTGGATGAAATGATCATCCCAGTCACCATGCGCGAAGCTCATCGTGCAGGATTACGGCACTATCTAGCGACCGGTGAGCTCAACGTGTTAAACAGGCGCAAAGAACTGACAGCTGTACGCCGTGATGGCACACTATTACCTGTTGAAGTGCGGGTTAGTCCATTATCCATTGATGGAAAAACTATCTTTAGTGCGTTCTTGCATGACATCACTGAGCGTAAACAGGTAGAGGCAATCCGCGAACACGAGGCAACGCATGACCCATTGACGGGGCTGCTTAACCGCCGAGGCATGTTCGATTTATTGTCTCAAGCTATTGCTCGCGTCAAACGAACTCGAACATCTCTTGCGCTGCTCTTCATCGATCTGGATGGATTCAAACAAATTAACGACAGATATGGCCATGACGCCGGTGATGCCGTGTTGCGTGAGGTAGCCGCTCGTTTACAAGCTAGTATTCGGCAGACAGATACTGCTGTGCGCCTTGGCGGGGATGAATTCACTGTAATATTGGAAAACATTAAGCACGGTATTCCCGATGCCAATATGTTGGCGCAAAAAATACTGGAGACCCTTCAGTACCCGATACAACTCGATTCAGTAACCGCCACCATCAGTGCGAGTATCGGCATTTCGATGCATCAGCCTGATGATGAAAAATCTGCCGACCAACTGGTAAGTGCCGCTGATTCGGCGATGTATACGGCCAAGCATGCGGGTAAAGCTCAGGTTTGTATCCATAAGTAACTAGATGTTCACAGATCAATCCGCCACGGGCCAACGGCACCTCGCTCCCCAGTGAGATGCCGATTCTCACTATTCAAGCCAAATTAAATCTTTTTATGCGATACATACACGATTT
>CALMKU010000300.1 GCA_937866945.1 uncultured Tolumonas sp. | reverse complement strand
GATAAAGGGTTATGCCAGGAGAAGGGTTGGGTCTAATAATGAAAAAATACAGACCGTTAATGGTTATTTTAACCGCCGTATTTACTCTGTCAGCATGCGCTGATCGAACCGGTACGAACTATGACGGGCCAAAAAGAGAAAATGGGCTAGCGTTAAATCGTTTGGTGTCTGATATGACAGATCGGTTGTTTGCCACGAAAATCCCAGGAAACACAATTTTATCGCCTATCGCTGTGACATCAATGGTGAACCTCAGTTCTCTGGAAAGTACGAGCCCCATTGGGCAGCAAATCTCAGAAGATTTTGTGCATGAATTACACCGGCGTGGTGAAGTGGTACTCGATTATAAGATAACCGGTAGCATTAAAGTGACTCCTGAGGGTGATTTTACGATGAGCCGTGATTGGACCGAGTTGTCAAAACGCATCCCCGCAGGGCGAGTGCTGACAGGAACAATGTCACGGAATGATTTAGGGATGGTGCTCAATATGCGTATTATCAATATGCGCACTCGCATGGTTGAAGCGACATCTCAAGGTTTCGTACCGAATGAAATGTTAAAGGGTAATTTTGATTCAGGGCGCACTGTACTGGTAACTAAAGGTATGGTTGTTCGTGGTGAGTTTCCGTATGACCAATACGGCAGACCCCTTATGATGACACATTAGGAGGCGACTATGTCTCGCTGGTCTTGGATATTGTTGCTGCTGAGTTCTGTGTTTTTAGCCAGTTGCACCACACATCGGGTGACGCATTACGCCCGTGAAACGCCGGATGAATTTCCTGTGCTGCGCTCTGTCGGTTACGGTATTGTCGATGTGCAACCGGGCCCGACGCGCTCTGAAAAGATCTTACAAGCGATCAGAGCTTCCCGGTTGGACGCCTATCGTGAGCTGACCGAACAGGTTTATGGCAACGCCATTCAAGCGGATACAACCTATAACGATAACCGTCAGGCTAGTAATCGGATGCATGCAAATGTCGATGGTTTACTGCGCGGTGCTCGTGTCGTGAAGAGTTATCCGGTGGATAATATGTACGCCACAGAACTTGAGCTGGATACGAAGGTTTTGCACAATCTCTATCAGTTAGATAACGCTTATTAATCAACTAAAACTCCCGTTTCGGCGGGAGTTTTGTTATGCACCTTTGTTATGTACCGTAGTGCGATTCCATCCAACTTTCTAATATCAATTGCGCAGAGACAGCATCAACACGACTTTTGCCTAATGCTTTATAGCCGCCTTGTTCAAACAAGCGAGCTTTGGCATCGGTGGTGGTAAGTCGTTCATCTTTGAATTCCACCTGAAAGCCAAAACGTCCGTGCAAGCGTTGCCCAAATTTACGGGCTCGCACTGTCATTTCCTGCTCAGTGCCATCCATGTTAAGAGGCAAACCAACGATCAGCAGATCAGGTTGCCATTCCTTCAGCAGTTTTTCCAGTTGCACCCAGTCGGGAATGCCTTCGTTGGCTTTCAATGAGGTGAGCGGTGATGCGGTGCCGGTCACTTCCTGCCCCGTGGCGATCCCAATACTGCGAGTACCGAAGTCAAACCCCATGAGTGAACGATTACCGATCTCTTTCATGCGTGGCCTGCTTCCGGCGCAATCTGCCAGATATCAATACCGATGGATTTACTTGCTGCTAACCAACGATCTGCCACCGGTGTATTGAAGATGATCTCTGAAGAAGCTGGAATGGTTAACCAGACATTATCCAGGATTTCCTGTTCTAACTGCCCTGGCTCCCAACCGGCATAACCGAGCGCTATCATGTAGTTTTTCGGTTCAGCAGAAGTGCCAAGCGTTGACAGAATGTCCAGTGATGATGTCATCATCAGTTCATCTGTGATGGATAATGAAGCATGAAAACCATTCATCGGTGTATGCAAGACAAAACCACGATCGGTATTCACCGGGCCGCCAGACATCACCGGTTTACCCGATAACATGAACGAGGAGTTACCGAGTTTCATCTGCGTCAGTAACTGGCAAATATCAATGTCCAGTTCCACATTCAGCACAATTCCCATCGCGCCTTTCTCATTATGTTCACATACATAAATCAGAGAACGCTCAAAAACAGAATCGTTGAGCGTTGGCATCGCAACCAGAAAATAATTCTGTAATGAGTGCATCATTCCTAAAGAGGGTTCCTTAACTGGCTTCGCTGATACGACGCTCAATGGCATCCATCAGTAAACCACAAATATTAATATCAAATTGAGCTTCGATTTCGCGCACACAGGTTGGGCTGGTCACGTTAATTTCAGTGAGTCGATCACCGATAATATCTAAGCCAACAAAAATCAATCCTTTGGCTTTCAGCGTCGGGCCAACAGCGCGTGCAATTTTCCAATCTGCTTCGGTCAGTTCGCGAGGTTCACCGCGTCCACCGGCTGCCAGATTACCACGCGTTTCACCCTGTGACGGAATGCGGGCTAGGCAATAGGGAACAGGCTCGCCATCAATAACCAATACGCGCTTGTCACCATCTTTGATCGCAGGCAAATAAGATTGCGCCATACAATAACGAGAACCATGTTCTGTGAGCGTTTCAATAATGACGCCCACATTCGGATCGTCATGTTTCATGCGAAAAATCGATGCGCCGCCCATGCCATCCAATGGTTTTAAGATCACATCCTGATGTTGCTGGTGGAATGACCGCAGCTTAGCAGACGAACGGGTCACCAGCGTTATTGGTGTGTGCTCGGCAAACCAGGCAGTAAATAATTTTTCATTCGCATCACGCAGGCTTTGCGGTTTATTAACAATCAACGTGCCTTGTTCTTCTGCGCGTTCGAGTAAATAGGTGGCGTAAATGAATTCAGTATCAAACGGTGGATCTTTACGCATCAGGATCACATCAAGCTCATGCAATGGCTGATCAACGACTTCACCGAGCGCATACCAGCAGGTGTAGTCCTGGCGGACCTCCAGCGGGCGCATGGTAGCATAAGAGATACCCTGTTCGAGATAGAGATCACTCATCTCCATGTAATAGAGTTCGTAACCACGCTGCTGGGCTTCCAGTAACATGGCAAAGCTGGTGTCTTTTTTGATATTGATGGACTGAATAGGGTCCATCACGATGCCCAATTTAATGCTCATTTGCTCTCCTAAGACAGATCGCCGAAACGACATTGCAGCGCGGTAATGGCGGTCAAAGCTGCGGTTTCAGTACGTAATACACGCGGGCCAAGCAGCATTTCCTGAAAATAATATTGTTCTGTTAATGCGATTTCGTCATCCGACAAACCACCTTCCGGACCAATCACCAGTCGAACACCCTTTTCCGGTACAGGCAGTGTGCCTACAGAATAGGCGGCTTTGGGATGAAGAGTGAGTTTAAGCTCATCTGTTGGCTCAGCCAGCCAGTTTTCCAGTGACATGACGGGGCGCACCAACGGGACGGTATTCCGACCACACTGTTCACAGGCGCTGATGGCAATTTTTTGCCACTGCTCCAGTTTTTTATCCAGACGATCGCCGTGCAATTTGACACCGCAACGGGAAGACCATAACGGTGTTATCACATTAACACCCAGTTCAACCGATTTTTGGATGGTGAATTCCATCTTATCGCCACGGCTGACGACTTGGCCTAAATGAATCGCAAGTGGCGATTCTACCGAGTGATCATTAAAACTATCAACCCGAACAATCACTTGTTTCTTACCGCTTTCAATAATCGTGGCCTGATATTGACCACCTTGGCCATTGAACAGGCAAATTTCCTGCTCTGGTAACATGCGTAACACACGGCCAACATGGTTTGCCGCATCTTCTTGTAAGCTAACGGTAGCGCCAACACTCAGTGGCGAATCCTGATAAATTCGTGGAATGCGCATTTTAGCGGCATTGCTCCTTCACAAAACGGTTGTGGTTACCTTGTAGTTTAGCGATAGCCGCATCGCGCTGACACTCCCACGGTGTAACCGGATATTTCTTATTCCAGACTTCAAATAATTTACGTTGCTGATCGGCTAACGATAAATGATATCGTTCCTGCATATAAAAATAGGTGCGGGATATGGCACCACGGCTATGTGGCGGAGGTTGTACCCGATCGGCTTTGAAATCAACAACCATCTGACATTTACCGTATTGATCGGGTTTCGCATTCCACTCGGAATAACGGTAATTCGCCCGATCGCCATTCACTTCACCCACTGACGGCACCAGATTATGTAAATCGCCTTCCATTTGCGCAAATACCGGATCATTGCTGATGCAATTTTTACGGCCACCTTGCTGCCAGCATTGTCGCTGATGACCGAACTCCCAGGCTGGAACAATATGTTCCCACTCAATTCGATTGGCGCGTTCAGCTTGTTTACGAACTTGATAACCGCAAGCCTGCAAATCAGGCGTCATTTTTTTGCCTTTATAGACGATAGGGCATTCACAATAGAACGTGACTGGGTGCTGTTTATACAATTCCGCCGCCATTTTTTTTGCCTGAACAAATGTTTGGTCAGCGTGAACGGGGGTCACTATTAGCCCTATAAGAACGGAAACTGCGACTGTCAGAATATTTTTAACCATAACTGCATATCTATGATGTAAATCAGATGTTGCAAGGATAACATGCCTGTGATTTTTGACAGTAATCTTGTTGAGAATGCGGTGGCATTCAGGAAGGAGCATGCAATGGATTTAACCAAAATGATTGGTTTTGGTGTGGCAGGTAATTTTGCCGGGCATCTGGAACAAGCCGGTGAAGCCAGTGACTTTGTGAACGTAAAAGTAAAAGATGCGATTCAGCCCAAGGCCATATTTCCATTTTATGTGCCGCACATTGAAAATAGCTTTCTGAATGTATTTCCAATTTCTCATCATCAGATCCAGTTTCCCGATGGGGCTGATAATCTGCAGATCGAACCGGAGGTTTGTCTGATCTGTGATGTGGTATATGACAATCAGATAGTTAAAAACATTATTCCCCGTGAATTTGCTGCTTTTAATGATTGCTCTATTCGTCGCCCCGGTGCTCGTAAGATCAGTGAGAAGAAAAACTGGGGATCTGCCAGTAAAGGCATGTCATCACAGCGCATAGCACTGGATAAATTCGCCGAAGGTGGTGAATTAGATTGTTATCATATCGCCAGCTTTTTACGTCGTGAAGGTGAATGTTATCCGTATGGTTTAGACAGCCCGACGGTGGAATACAGCTATTTTCACGAAACCTTGCTGACTTGGGTTATCGATAAGATGAACCATCAGCAGGATGAGGGCCCAGCGGAGGATATCGCTGCTTTACTGAAAATGGCACAACATCCGCAACAGGTGATCATTAGTATCGGGGCGACTCGCTATACACCATTTGGTGAGCAAAACTTCCTGCAACCGGGTGATGAAAGCATTGTGGTTGTTTATGATGCCCGCCGTTATAACGCGGAGCAGATCCGTCAGATGGCCAGTGTAGGTGAATTTACGGGCGAGGGGATGAGTCTGTTGCGTCAGTTAGTCGTTGCAGATTAGCACCACAGCGACGACAGCAATATTGCCGGTCACCGCGTAAAATGGCGCGGTGACGCCGCACCGATAATTGATGTTGCTGGCAATCACAGTGATAAGTGTAAACTGCGCCCTGAACTTTAGTTACATCCATTTTATGGGTTGTGCGGGGCGTAATACTAAATACCTCCCACATCACCTTCCGCCATTCTGCGCCATGCGGTCTCACTCGTCCCCAGATTGCATGCACCACCAAATGTGCAATCTCATGCGGGATCACCTCATTTTCAAACTCAGCCTGGTTATCTTGCAGCAAAACCGGATTAAGCCGGATATGCCAGTCGCGTAACCGCGCTGTGCCTGCACATTTGCCACGCTGATCTAACGTGATTTTGGGGTGATTAAATTCACGCTTGAAGTAACGTGCAGCCAACGAAAGATAATGGCTGGCAACCACTTCGATCTGGATCAGGTTGGTGATGTTGGTTCTATTTAGCATTTACAGGAGGAAAAAAGGACTTCTTTGGCGGGAGTATACAGATAAAACAGCGGAGTTTATCGATAAAATAAAGGGGCCGAAGCCCCTTAAAATCAGGAATTATTTCAAACCAGCCAAGTCGCGCAGTAATGCGGCTTTATCGGTTTTTTCCCATGGGAACTCTTCGCGACCGAAGTGACCATAAGCGGCAGTTTGTTTGTAGATCGGTTGGATCAGATCCAGCATTTCAATCAGGCCATATGGGCGCAGATCAAACTGATCACGAACCAACTGAGTCAACAATTCTTCATCGACTTTACCAGTGCCAAATGTCTCAACACTGATAGAAGTTGGCTCAGCAACACCGATTGCGTAGGAAACCTGAATTTCACAGCGATCAGCTAAACCGGCTGCAACGATGTTTTTCGCTACATAACGTGCTGCATAAGCGGCTGAACGGTCAACTTTCGACGGGTCTTTACCAGAGAAAGCACCGCCACCGTGACGAGCCATACCACCGTAGGTATCGACGATAATTTTACGGCCAGTCAGACCGCAGTCACCCATTGGGCCACCGATAACAAAACGGCCAGTTGGGTTAATAAAGTATTTGGTGCTTTTGCTTAACCATTCGGCCGGCAATACGGGTTTCAGAATTTCTTCGTGTACTGCTTCGATCAGATCTGGCTGGCTAATATCTGGTGAATGCTGTGTAGACAGAACAACGGCATCGATACCTTCGATTTTGCCTTGTTTGTCATAGATAAAAGTGATCTGACTTTTCGCATCCGGGCGCAACCATGGCAGGGTGCCATTTTTACGCACTTCAGACTGACGTTTCACCAAGCGGTGCGCGTAAGTAATTGGCGCAGGCATCAATACATCTGTTTCGTTTGATGCATAACCAAACATCAGGCCTTGGTCGCCAGCACCCTGTTCTTTCGGGTCGGCACGATCAACACCCTGATTGATATCAGGTGACTGTTTACCGATAGCATTCAGTACTGCACAAGAATGCGCGTCAAAACCCATATCTGAGTGGGTATAGCCGATATCACAAACTGTTTTGCGAACCAGTTCTTCAATATCAACCCATGCAGAAGTGGTGATTTCACCACCAACCAGCACCATGCCTGTTTTGACGAAAGTTTCACAAGCGACACGCGCTTTAGGATCTTGCTCCAGAATGGCATCCAGCACCGCGTCGGAAATCTGATCCGCGATTTTATCTGGATGTCCTTCAGCAACGGATTCGGAGGTAAACAGTCTTGCCATTTTAATTCTCTGTGTAAAAAGTTGAAGGCGATTGCAATGAGGTTGATAACCTGGTTGCAAATAGCAGTATCCACATCTGGACGTCTATCTATGTGACTATTGTCGCAGTCAATAGAGATATCGTCAATGTACGGGGAAAATTAAGCCTAGGATCATTAAGTAAGAGGTGCATCGCAATAAAATAACCGAGATAACATTTGCGCAACTGGTGATCAGTTTGGGACAATACTCACCTTACTTAAATGTATAGACCCAATTGAAAGCAGGAGTGACAAATGCCCTCTCGTAAAGAGTTAGCCAATGCCATCCGGGCATTGAGCATGGAT
>CALMKU010000299.1 GCA_937866945.1 uncultured Tolumonas sp. | reverse complement strand
GCCAGCTCGGATATGAAAACGGTGAATCAGCATTTTGGTTCATGTGAAAGCCTGCTGGTATATGGGGTGGAACCCGATAGTTATGAGCTTATTCAGGTAGCTGAATTTCAGGTGGTGGAAGGGCATGTTCCGGCCAAAGTGACCAGCCGGATTGATGTCATTGATGGCTGTTTTGCCGTGTATTGCAACGCCGTCGGTGAAGCTGTGTTTCGTCAGTTAATGTCGCATGGCATCCGGGCGATCCGCGTGGAATCTGGCACCCCGATCACCGATCTGCTGCATCAGTTACAAGAGCAATGGCCGCAACGCATTCCACAAAAAACCGCACGCACCACGTCTGCCGACAAGCTGGTTGATGCGTTGGAAGAAGCAGGCTGGGACGAGTAATTATCGATAGCAACACAAAAAAACTTAGCTCAGAGGAGAGAAAAATGAGTGGATTTATTACCGGTATTACTCGTGGCGGCGCTGCCTGGACTCCGGAATTTGTTACTGCGGTAGACGCACACACCTGTATTGGTTGTGGTCGTTGCTACAAAGTGTGTTCCCGTGACGTGTTCAATCTGGTCGATCGAGCCGATGTGCTGGATGACGATCTGGATGATGAAGAAGATGATGCCATGATGGTGATGACAGTCGCCAACGCCGACGACTGTATCGGTTGTGGTGCCTGCTCACGCGTGTGTCCGAAAAATTGCCATTCGCATGCGACCATGCCTGCGTAAATCGCTGACTTAATTTATTACTGCGTTGTTAATGGAAATGGGTCCTTTGCAATCTTGGGTGGTAACACCCGAATGCGTTTTCACCCGGGAGTAATCCCGGGCTTTTTTATTTTCCGTGCATGATATTCGTCAGGCACAAATTAGTTTGCTGTACGAAATGAATGAAATTGAAATAATCTTCACTTTCTAACGCACGGCCACTGGCGGCGCGATCGGCATAAAACAGCCCGATACTTTGCTTATCAATCACGATAGGTGAAAGGAAAAATCCCCGTGCGCAACTGATGGCTTTGGTGGCAGCAGAAAGCAGATGATTCCAGCGCGGATCGGTGTGGCTTTTGATCCACAAAGTTTCCTGTGACTGTAAACAATGATTGAAGATTGAACGCACACCGGTCAGATCGACAACAAAGATCTCTTTCAGTGGTCCCTCTTCCAATGAGGAGGCAAAGCGTGGCTGTAATTGCGTTTTCTCCCGATTTAACAGCAACACCAACACCCGATCCATGCCAATCCCCGCGTAGATCCCATGCAATGACTTTTGCATGATCAGGTTAATATCGGCTTTTTCATGTGCCAGTGCAGTGAGCTCGCGTAGCGTTTTCAGCTGAATAGCATCATCGGGTTCATTTACCGGAATAGCGGTTTTTTCGGAAGTTAACAGCGGTGCGAGGCCGGCATCGAGATAAGGTGACAACATTAATGCGCCATAGGTATAAGCCAGTTTGATGGTCTCTTCGGTGCAGTTTTTGGCCCGCTGTTTTACCTCTTTGACATCCAGTTTCATCAGTTTACTGAGCACATTCAACTCTTGCTCAATTTGTACTGGCGTAGTTTTCGGGTTTTGTAATAACGCACTGAACGTATTGGCTTCGGCAATGGCCTGTAATTCGGGAGTGCGGCGTTCCGGATCTTTGAGCGACAGTTGTAACATGCTGCCCATATTCCAGGAGCTGGCTAACCCGGCACTGATCTTCATAAAGCTGGTGCCGAGCATTTCCCTGATGATTTCATTGCTATCGCCCTGCGTTTGCCGCAGTTTTTGATCCAGTTGTTCGGTGATCGGGCCACCCATACTCCAAAAGGCACTCTCGCCGAGATTATGTAGCAGGGCGGCGATATAGGCTTCTTCGCGGGTAGCTTCGTCGTAATCGGCGAGGATCATGCGGGCCAGCATTGCGGCATGAAAAGATTGTGCGATCAGACGTAATAAGCGTTCATAAACGGGCTGCGAGATATCGTGGCTTTTGAGCAAACTATCGACCAGTTTGGCTGTAATGCAGATCTGTTTCAGCGCATTGAACCCCAGCAGGACTACTGCCCGGCTAATGGTGGTCACCTGATTACTGCCGCGGCTATAGGTGACGCTGTTGGCGACGCGCAAAATGCGGGTGGTCAAGCCATTATCATGCAGGATCGATTTGCCCAGATCGGCGAGCGACATATTGTCATCTTGCGCCATCTTTTCCAGCATCCGCACCGTGGCACACAGCGCCGGCATTTCCTGCACACTGATGCGCTCAATCCAGGCATCGGTTCCACGGGTTGATTGAATCGCCATCGTCCTGACTTCCCGCTGTTATTTGGTTATTGCTAACCTTAAGCATAACGAAAAAAAGCCGGTTGTCTGCAGACTTAATTTACTCTTGTGCGCTCAACCAATTAGTAATGCCATGTGCGGCCACATAACCGCTGGCAAAACAACCAGTCAGCAAATAACCACCGGTTGGTGCTTCCCAATCGAGCATCTCACCGGCACAAAAAGTACCGGGCATATCGTTTAGCATCAGTTGCGGGTTTAACGCGGAAAAACTGATACCACCGGCAGTGCTGATGGCTTCATCCATCGGTGTGGTGCGTAACACCTGCAGTGGGAATTGTTTAATAGCGGCGGCTAGTTGCGCTTCGTTGGTGAAGGTCTCTTTGCTCAGACATTCACGCAACAATGCGGCTTTGACGCCATCAATACCGACCTTGCTTTTCAATTGTGTAGAGAGTGACTTGGCGCCGCGTGAGCGCAGTTCCTGTTCAATGCGGGCTGGTGATTTGTGTGGCAGCAGGTCGAGCGTTAATGTGGCTTTGCCTTCTTGTGTCAGTTGGTCGCGCAGCTCGGCAGCAAACACATAAATCAGACTGCCTTCGACACCACGCTCCGTGATCACAAACTCACCTTGGCGTTCGGTCTGTTTGCCTTCACGATCGGTCAAACTTGCTACCACGGTTTTCATCGGTGAACCAGCAAAGCGGCTGCGGAAATCATCCGACCATGCCAGCTCAAAACCACAGTTGGCGGCCTGCAACGGTGCCACGGCGATATTGCGGGCTTGTAACAAAGGCACCCATGCGCCATCAGAACCCAGCCGTGACCAGCTGCCACCACCTAAGGCCAGCAATACGGCATCGGCAGTGACGCTAGTTTCTCCGTCTGGTGTTGCAAACATCAACTGCTGTTGTTCATTCCAGCCAACCCAGCGGTGGCGAACATGGAACTTCACCCCTGATTCGCGCAGACGTTGCAGCCA
>CALMKU010000298.1 GCA_937866945.1 uncultured Tolumonas sp. | reverse complement strand
GCAATTTTGGTCATGTTCATTAGACACTATTCCTCGTTCTTCATCGCTTCCAGCTCTTCCCAGCGGGCGAAAGCCTGTTCCAAATTCATTTCAGCTTGTTGTAAGGCATCTAAAATCTCTTTGGTGCGCTCTACTGGCAAACTGAAAAAGTCAGGTTGATTGATCTGAGATTGTATTGAGTCAATATTCGCTTCTAATTGTTCCAGTTGAGCCGGTAGTCCGTCCAGCTCAGACTGCAACTTATACGAAAGTTTACGAGTTTTTTTCGGTATTGCTGGTTTTTCTTCTTTATCTCGCGTATTCGGCGTATTTTTTGTCACTGATGCTGACGTAACCACTTTTGCAGCCTGCTGCTGACGAGTCGCCATTACATCGGCAAAACCACCTACATAAGGAGTGATCCGGCCATCGCCTTCAAATAACCAGCTATGCGTTACTGTGTTATCAATGAAACGTCGATCATGGCTGACTAACAATAATGTGCCTTGGTATTCCGCCAGTAACTCTTCCAGTAATTCCAGCGTTTCGATATCCAGATCGTTGGTTGGCTCATCAAGGATCAGCAAGTTGCATGGTTTCAGGAAAAGCTTCGCCAGTAATAAGCGGTTTTTCTCGCCACCCGAAAGTGCTTTAACGGGGGTCATGGCCCGTTTCGGTTCGAACAGAAAATCCTGTAAATAACCTAAAATATGACGACGACGACCGGCAAAATCGACTTCCTGACGACCATCAGCCACGTTATCCATCACTGTTTTTTCCAGATCGAGTTGTTGACGATACTGGTCAAAATAAGCAACTTCTAATTTGGTGCCACAATACAAAGACCCACTATCCGGCTGGAGATCGCCCAACAACAATTTAATCAGCGTGGTTTTACCGCAACCATTCGGGCCAATCAGGGCGATTTTATCGCCGCGCATGACACGGAAATCAAAATTACGGATCAGTGATTTCCCTTCTATGCTGTAATTGACACCCTCACCTTCAAAAATAATTTTTCCGGAGCGAACCGCTTCATCCAGCTGAATTTTAGAGGTACCAACTTTTTCGCGACGCTCGCCTCGCTCCATACGTAATGCTTTCAGTGCCCGAACACGGCCTTCATTACGGGTACGACGGGCCTTTACACCTTGTCGGATCCAGACTTCTTCCTGCGCCAGTTTTTTATCAAACTGGGCATTTTTCAACTCTTCAACCCGCAACCACTCTTCTTTACCGGACAGATAAGCATCATAGTTGCCCGGCCATGATGTTAATACACCACGATCCAGATCGACGATACGGGTTGCCATCCGTTGGATAAATTCACGGTCATGACTGATAAAGACGATCGCACCTTTGTATTGGCGCAAGAAGTCTTCCAACCAGGCGATCGAGTCGATATCCAGATGGTTAGTTGGTTCATCAAGCAGCAGCAGATCTGGCTCATTAACCAGTGCACGAGCCAATGCGACCTTACGCAGCCAGCCACCGGATAAATCAGAAAGCGAGGTATCCGCAGTCAGAGATAATAAGCTGAGGATTTGGCTAATGCGTGTGTCGAATTGCCAGCCTTGTTGCTGATCGAGCTGCTCTTGCAATTCGCTCAGACGACGCATGACACGCTCGTCATCATGCTGATCAGCCAATAGCGTGAGTTGATGATGATAATCCGCCAGGATCTTACCTAATTCAGCCACACCATCAGCGACATAGTCATAAACAGTAGCCGATTCCGTTTGTGGCGGATCTTGCTCCAGACGGGCAATTTTCAGATCCTGCAAATGCGTGATAGCGCCATCATCCAGTAATACTTCGCCACTGATCACTTTCATCAGGGTAGATTTACCTGCGCCATTGCGCCCAACCAAACACAGCCGTTCACCAGATTCAATGTGCAATTCCACATGATCTAATAACGGCGCAGCACTGTATGAGAGATACCCTTGCTGAATAGAATAAATAGCCATGATGATTACGCTTGCTCCTGCGATACGTCAGTCTTTGTGGCATGACGGATCAACCAGCTGTTATGGATATGCGGGTTACGCGCGAAATCTTTGGGTAAGGTTTTCGCACTGATATTTTCAGCGACTAACCCCAATTCAGCGAGACCATTAAAATCCATTTTGAACTGACGTTTGTTGTTTGAGAAAACAATCACCCCCTCTGGGTTCAGAATTTTCTTCAACATCGCCATCACATCAATATGATCGCGTTGCACATCAAACGTATCGTCCATACGTTTAGAGTTCGAGAAGGTTGGCGGATCGATGAAGATCAGGTCAAACGTCTGCTCGCAATGACGTAACCAATCTAAACAATCTGCCTGTTCAAACTTATGCTGCCAACTCGTTAAGCCATTGTGGCGCATATTATCGCGCGCCCAGTTCAGATAGGTACGAGACATATCCACGGTCGTGGTGGTTCTTGCGCCGCCGAGTGCGGCATGCACAGTGGCAGTACCGGTATAAGAGAACAGATTGAGGAAATCTTTCCCTTTTGCCAGTTGCCCTAACATGCGGCGAGTATAGCGGTGATCCAAGAACAGACCCGTATCCAAATAATCACGCAGGTTGACCAAAAACTTCGCGTTGTACTCTTTGACTTCGAGTAACTGCCCTTCGGCATTCAGTTTCTGATATTGCGACTCACCCTTCTGGCGCTCACGCACTTTCAGGATCACGTTTTTACCCGGTACACCGGTAACTTCAATAGCAGCCTGCATTAAATCGAGAATACGCTGACGCGCAACATGCTCTGGAATGGTTTTCGGCGGTGCATATTCCTGAATAACCAGATGGTTAGTGTAACGGTCGATCGCCACGTTATAATCTGGCAAATCAGCATCGTAGATACGATAAGCATCGATGCCTTCTTGCTGAGCCCATTTATCCAACGTTTTGATATTTTTACGTAAACGATTGGCAAAATCTTCCGCCACCATTTTCTGTGATGCGACAGAATTATCAGCAATTTGATAATTACGCAGCTGACATTCCAACGCGCCATTAAATAGACGGTATTGTTTTTCTGCTCGCAGACGCAGACAGCTCAATAGTTCCGGTGATGCTGATAAAATTGTCACGCGCCAGCCCTGAAACTCAGTACGCAGAGCACTGCCTAAGCTTTGGTATAGCTTCAACAGTTCTGGAAATTCGCCCAGACGTTCACCATACGGCGGGTTGCTGACTAAGAAACCCTTGCTGTTTGGCCAAGGATTATGCAACTGCATCACATCGGCGGATTCAAAACGGATGAGATCTCCCACACCAGCGCGATTCGCGTTTGCTTTAGCGCGTTGTAATACTCGGGTATCAATATCAAACCCAACAAAACGATCCGCTTGTAACAGTGCCTCTTTATGCCCGCGTTTCGCCCGCACAGAGGCTTCAGCCATAATTGGCAACCAAATTTCTGGCTGATGCTTTAACCAGCCTTCAAAGCCGAAACGACGACGTAATAA
>CALMKU010000297.1 GCA_937866945.1 uncultured Tolumonas sp. | reverse complement strand
GTTCACTCACCCCAATCACATAGCCTATCTATGCTCATGGGGATTCGCTCATTTGTCGCCTTGCGGCAACGCCAATTATTTGGGGTATTATAGTTGGGGCATAAAAAACCCCGCCGTAGCGAGGTTTTGAGTGCTTATCATGATCCGCTTAAGGATTGATTTGCGTTGGAATGCCAGAGCGATCTTCAAATGCCTGTTTCACGACATGAGAATCAGTATCTGCTTTCGCAATGAAACGACCAACCGCTGGGCTGATGCTTAAAGTCGATGGTGCGGCAGAGTTCAGCTCTTCAAACGTGCGCGACAGTGGCTCGTGCACTTCCAGATAACGACGGCCATCCGGTTCTTGTGTGGCTTTTACTGGCTGGTTGATGAACTGTACGCGGGTGCCGACAGGTACGGCGTGGAACAGATGTTCAATGTCTTCGTTACGCAGACGCACACAGCCGTGGCTGACACGCAGACCGATACCAAAAGACGCGTTGGTGCCGTGAATGGCATACAGATTACCGATATACAGCGCGAACAGGCCCATCGGATTATCCGGGCCAGCAGGCCATACGGCTGGTAGTGGTTCGCCTTTGGCCGCGTATTCGCGGTGTACTTTGGCCGTTGGTGTCCAGGTTGGATTGGCTTTTTTACGTTGCACAGAAGTGACCCAGTTTTCCGGGGTGTCAGTGCCGAGCAGACCGATACCGATTGGTAGTACTTCCACGGTATTGGTGCCTTTCGGATAGTAGTATAGACGCATTTCCGCCACGTTGATCACGATGCCCTGACGTGGGGTATCCGGCAGGATCAGCTGATGCGGTACGATCAGCGTGCTGCCCGGTTTTGGCAGATAAGGGTCGACACCTGGATTGGCTTCCATCATGCCGCTCAGGCCGATCTGATATTTGGCAGCGATCGCCTCCAGTGGTTGTTTGCTGTCAGCTGGGACAACATACTCCACGTTCTGGCCAACTAAGCGGCTGTTTGCTGCTGGCAACGGGTATTCAACGGCCGACGCTGACAGGCTGGTCAGGGTCAGACCACACAGCAGAGCCGGAATGGCATTGCGCATGATGTTCATAAGGGTCCTGTAATTATTACTTGATTCAAGCTAATTGAGTTAGTTTGGCTATTTATCGGTTTTGTTTTTTACATGCTCAGGTTATTGGTCAGAGTGAGGGCGTGACCAAGATGCGCATTTTTGCCCTGTCTGCGTAATATTTCAACTTTATGATGCAAATCACTGCAAAAAGTCATGCTACCGGATTGCTGACCAGCTAAATAATCGATTTTTCCGAAGATTGTGTCCAAACGAATAGTGATGAGCGGTCGCTTTCCTCTATTATCGATAGCATCGCAGCGCAGTTTAGACACAGGTAGTGGCATGTTCAGGGTTTATCACTCCAATCAATTGGATGTTCTAAAAAGTCTGTTAGCACATCTCATTCAACTGTCGCCGCTGCAACCGGCACTGGCGGCAGAAACTATTCTGGTGCAAAGCCCCGGCATGGCGCAGTGGCTGAAACAAGCACTGGCACAAGATCTTGGCGTTGCGGCGAATATCGTCTTTCCGTTGCCATCGAGTTTTATCTGGCAGATGTTTCATCAGGTGCTGCCGGAAGTACCGAAAGAAAACCCGTATACCAAACCAGCCATGCTGTGGCGGTTGATGCAGTTGTTACCGCAATGCATGGACGATGAGCTGTTTGCCCCGCTGGCCGGTTATCTGGCGCAAGACGACGATGGCCGCCGCTGTTATCAGTTGTGTCAGCGCATTGCCGACTTATTTGACCAATATCTGGTGTACCGGCCGGACTGGATTGTCGATTGGGAACAAGGCGGTGCACTCGGTGCGGCAGCTCAGCTGTGGCAACCGGTGTTGTGGCGTAAATTGGTGGCATTAACCGAACAGCAAGCCAGCCATCTGCATCGTGTGAACTTATTCTCAAGTTTTATCAACACGCTAAAAGCCGGTAAACCAAAGGCGGTGCTACCGCAGCGATTGTTTGTGTTTGGTATCTCATCGCTGCCGCCGCATTATTTAGAAGCGCTGATGGCGCTGGGTGAGCATTGTGAGGTGCATCTGCTGCTCACTAACCCGAGTCGTTATTACTGGGGTGATCTGCAGGAAGAGAATCAGCTCAACCGACGAGTGTTGAATAACTTGCTGGCACAGCGCCGTGAACGTTGGCAACAGGCGGAATTGCAGCAACCACTATTACCGGAAACCGAGTTAGCGCGTCTGTTCAGCGATGACGGCGAGCAGCAGGGCAACCCCTTGCTGGTTTCGCTGGGTAAACAGGGGCGTGATTATCTGGCGCTGTTGGCGGAAATCAGTGCCGCCGAGATTGACGCTTTTGCGGAGATCAATAGCGATAGTCTGTTGCATCTGGTGCAGCAAGATCTGCTGGAGCTGCAAGATGGCACCCGTATTAAGCCTAAACGCCATATTACGGCGGAAGATCGTTCGCTGGTGTTGCATGGTTGTCACAGCCCGTTGCGGGAAGTGGAAGTACTGCACGATCAACTGTTGCAACGTTTTGGCGCTGACGCAAACCTGACACCGAAAGACGTCGTGGTGATGGTGGCGGATATCAACCGCTATGGCCCCTATATCCAGGCGGTGTTCGGCAGTGCCGCGGGTGAGCGCTATATTCCGTTTTCGATTTCTGACCGCTCGGCAACACAGGAAAATCCGTTACTGCAAAGTTTCCTGATCCTGCTGTCGCTGCCGAGTTTACGCTGTACCGCGACCGAGTTGCTGGAATTGCTGGCGGTGCCGGCGCTGCTAAAGCGCTTCGGGCTGGCGGAAAGCGATCTGACCACGCTGCGACGCTGGGCGCTGGAGTCGGGCGTGCGCTGGGGGCTGGCGCCTGCCGATGGTGAGCGCTTTGAGTTGCCACCACGCGAGCGACATACCTGGTCGTTCGGGTTGGAACGGATGCTGCTCGGTTTTGCCAGTGGTAACGAAACCCTGTTTGCCGATGTCGCACCGTACACGGCGATTGAAGGGCAAAATGCGGTGAAACTTGGTCAACTGGCGCGGTTTATCAGCCAGGTGCTGGCGCTGCGCGACACTCTGGAAACAGCGCGCCCGATTACTGAGTGGCAGAATCTGGTCGATCGGTTGTTACTCGATTTTTACCTGCCGGAAGAGCAGCTCGATGAAGAGGATGCAACAGCACTGAGCCTGATCCGTACAACCGTGCAAAGCTGGCAGCAACGGCTGTCGCAGATGCATTATCAGGCGCCGCTGCCGCTGACCGTGTTCCATGACCATCTGCAAAGTGAGTTGAATGCGGTGCGGGGCGGGCAGCAATTCCTTGCCGGACGGGTCAACTTCTGCACCCTGATGCCAATGCGGGCGATCCCCTTTAAAGTGGTGTGCCTGCTGGGCATGAACGATGGCTTGTATCCACGCAGTATGCCGCCGCTGGGTTTTGATTTGATGGCGAACCAGCCACGCAAAGGCGATCGTTCGCGCCGCGAAGATGACCGTTATCTGTTTTTAGAAGCTCTGTTGGCGGCACAAGAGCAGCTCTATATCTCGTATGTGTCGCACAGTGCCACCGACAACCGGCACCTGATGCCATCGGTGCTCGTCACCGAGTTGCAGGAATATTGTCAACGCGCGTTTTGTCTGGAAACGGCCGATGAGTGTGTCGAGGCGGAACAGGAAGAACGGTTGCTGGCGCATCTGCTGACCGAACATCCGCTGGTACCTTACGATGCCCGCTATTTTGCGCCGGATGCGCAAGTGGCAGGGGCGCGGCTGTTTAGTTATGCCGCCGATTGGCTGCCTGCATTGGCCCCCACGGGAAATGCCCGCTTTTTTGCTGGTGACTTGCAGTTACCTGATGAGCTTGATATCACCAAGCATAAACCCGAGATTGAATTGGCTGATTGGCTGCGTTTTTTCCGCAATCCGGTGGCGGGGTTTTTCCGCCGTCGCCTGCGCGTGCAGTTTGTTGAACGCGAAGCTGCGTTGGAAGATAGTGAGCCATTCTGGCTGGATAAACTGCAGCAATATCAACTGCGTGAACGGCTGTTGCGTTATCAGCGCCTCGGCGTGGCAGAGGCTGTTTGGCAACCGCGCTTGCTGGCCGAAGGGCAGTTACCCGATGGCGAGTTTGGCAAGCTGGCGCTGCAGGGTGATGCCAACAACCTCACGCCATTGGTGATGGCGATGCAGACATGGCCGCTGGCACAGGCACAACGCGAAACCTTCCATCTGGATTTTAACGATTGGCAGTTGCTGGGCAGTGTCGGTGACGTCTATCACGGCCAGTTGGTGCGACATCGGGTGAGTAAACTCAAAGCCAGCTGGCTGGTGGCGATCTGGCTGGAACATCTGGCTTTATCGGCAGCAGGAAAACTGAGCAAACCCACGCAGTTGCTGGCCTTGGATAACGGCAACTTAGGCGAGTGGACCCTTGAGGTGTTGAGTGTCACCGATGCGCGAGCACAGCTGCAATTGTGGTGGGCGGCGTTTATTGCGGGTATGCAGCGCCCGCTCTGTTTACCGGTGAACACGGCGTGGGTGTGGCTGGAAAAAGCACTGACGGAAAGTGGCGATCTGGGCGATGCCTCGCAGCAGTTACAGGCGCGGGAGTCGGCGCAGAAAACCTATATCGGTGATGGTTCGTTTGTGATTGGGGAGGTGCAAGACAACTACTTAGCACGCTGTTTCCCTGAATTAACCGATGAGCATTGGCTGGATATACAAGCTTGGGCGGTGCAATTACTGCTGCCATTACGCCAGCATTTGCAGGAGGCAGAACATGAGTAAACCACTGGACATTCTGAGTTTCCCGCTCAGTGGATTACGCCTGATCGAGGCCAGTGCCGGCACCGGTAAAACCTACACTATTGCCGGGCTGTATCTGCGTTTGTTGCTGGGGCATGGTGCGGGTGAGGCCGGGTTTGGCACGCCGTTACTGGTTGATCGTATTCTGGTGGTGACCTTCACCGAAGCGGCAACCGCGGAGCTGCGCGAGCGTATCTTAAAAGCGATCCGCGATACACGACGAGCGATTGAGGCTGGCTTTAGCAAAGACCCGCTGATCCAACGCTTGCTGGATGAATGCCCGAATAAAGCGCTGGCGTTACGCCAGTTGCTGACCGCTGAACGGCAGATGGATGAAGCGGCGATCTACACCATTCATGGTTTTTGCCAGCGTATGCTGACGCAAAACGCCTTTGAGTCGGGCAGTCTGTTTGATAATGAATTTCTAATCGAAGAGCAGAATCTGCGTGCCTCGGCAGTGGCCGACTTCTGGCGACACATCACTTATCAGGCCGATGCCTTGCTGGCGCAAGCGCTGCTCGATCATTGGAAGGGGCCGGATGCTCTGTTGCGCGACATCAGCCCGCATCTGGCATTGGCCGGTTTGCAATGTCAGCCGCGCACTAGCGAGAGCCTAGCCGAGCGCCATCAGGCGATCATTGCTCGGTTAAATAGTTTACGAGAAGCATGGCTCGCGGTTGTGGGTAGCCTTGACGCGGTGATCACGGCATCGGGGGTCAGTAAACAAAGTTATTCGAAAAAAAATCTGCCAAACTGGCTGAATAAAGTCAGTGAGTGGGTCAATGCGCCACTTAGAAGTTATCAGCTACCCAAAGCGCTGGAAAACTTTTCCGCGTCGGTGTTGGCAGCAAAAACTAAAACCGGCGCCGTGCCGACGCATCCGCTGTTTGATCAAATAGAAACGCTGCTGGCGCAACCCAACGATATCGATGATGTAGTGATTGCCGATGCCCTCACGCAGGTGCGCGCGCGCTTGCAGCAACAAAAACAGCGTCAGCAACAGTTATCGTTCGATGATCTGCTGGCCAATCTGGCACGCGCATTAAGTTCTGAGCGTGGCGCTGTGTTGGCGGAACGCATTCGTGAGCAATATCCGGTTGCCATGATCGACGAATTTCAGGACACCGACCCGCAGCAATATCAGATCTTCTCGACTTTGTATGGGCAAAACCCAGAATGCGGGTTTTACATGATCGGCGATCCGAAACAGGCGATTTATGCGTTCCGTGGTGCCGATATTTTTACTTACATCGCCGCGAAACAGCAGGTTGAAGCCCATTACACGCTGCAAACCAACTACCGTTCCACCGATGA
>CALMKU010000296.1 GCA_937866945.1 uncultured Tolumonas sp. | reverse complement strand
ACATCATCGTCCATAGTTGTAGAATGGGTTCGCGTGCCATAATTAATAGAATCACAATCCCCCACACCGTGAACAGGACATATTTGTATTTTGTCGGGCTATCTAATTTTCTCATTTCCTGCTCCTACATCCCATTAAAGGGATCACAACAAACAATAATGATAATTATTATCATTTATATGTTTATGTCCAGCCATTCGATCACTCTTTAGCAAAAAACATTCAAAAATAAATTTTCCGGGATGGATGATAGAAACGAAATAGCGCCTTGCAGCAAACCACCGGCCAAAAGATAGACTATAGTTACATCAATTAACAACTCATTAACACTTCTGGAATGGTGTCGCTCAGACCTGTTCTCTGAAATCGCTTATAATGAGGTAGTAACATGAAACCTATTTTTGCTGCGCCACTGTTATTCTTACTACTCGCCAGCACCGCAAATGCCGCACCCGATATATCAGGACAAAAACGTACAGAATTTATTGCCCTTAAAGGGGCTGAAGCAAACAATTTCAAACTCCCCGCAAATGTTCACTTAATGCGAACCACCAATTTAAAAGCCTCTGGCCTGGTATCGAAACGATATCAACAACTCGTTGGGAACGCTGAAGTTCTGGGCGGGCAACTGACTGTATTAAACAATGCGGAAGGTGAAACCGTTGCCGTGATTGGGGAAAATCACCCCGGACTCATGTCGACCAATGACATCAATATCAACGAGAAAGCGGCTCAGACAGTTGCAACAAAAGTCATTGGTAATGCGGGGAAATGGTCAACTAAGTTGATGATCAACCCCACCGATGGTCGTTACTTTTATATGGTTGAAAATCAGCGTTCCGATAGCCGCTGGTTTCACTGGGTTGATGCCACAACAGGTTCGGTTGTGAATGCTTATGATGGTTTAACAACCGGCGATGGTGTCGATGGAGCACCGAAGGCACCGCTGGTACAACAAAAAGTGGTGCGCAATACCAGCTGATTTCCGCCGATAGTCGCCAGAAAACCTATGACGCGCAGAATAAAAGTCTGCTACCCGGCATTCTTGCGGTCGATAGCGATGACCATTGGAACACACCAGGTTCGACATCGCCCGGACAACCCGCGTTGGTCGATGCCCATTTCTTTGCTAATGTGACAGATGATTATTTTCAGACCGTTCATAGCTTCAACTGGCTGAGCAAATATCCACAAGGCATGGTTTCTTCCGTGCATCTGAAACGCAATTACAACAATGCCTATTGGAACGGCAATCAGGTTTCATACGGTGATGGTGATGGAACAACGTTTATTAATTTTTCCGGCGATTTAGATGTCGTCGCCCATGAACTTACTCATGGCGTCACCGAAGCCACCAGCGATCTGATTTACCAAAATGAATCCGGGGCATTGAATGAAGCGTTCTCCGATATAATGGGAACCAGCACCGAGTTTTATTTCGGCTCAGACAACTGGACTATCGGTGAAGATATCACCCCCGGCGACAAAGGCATCCGGAATATGGCGAACCCGAGCGAAGATGGTGACCCAGATAATTATGCTGATCGTTACACCGGAACTGCCGATAATGGCGGCGTACACATCAACAGCGGAATAGCGAACCATTGGTATTATTTATTGGCAACCGACATCGGCTTATCTGCTGCTCAACAGATCGCTTTTAACGGTTTTACCTCGTTAAATTCGACTGCCGATTTTTGCGCTGCCCGCGCATCCACCATCACAGTCGCTGCTAGCGGAACTGACGATCGAGTCGCTGCAGCCTGGGAACAAGTCGGTGTTACTGACAGCTTATGCAATGGCAATACCGGCGGCAGCGGTGATGTCGTTGTTATTTCAAATGTGTCGAGCAAAATACTCAAAGGCGTCAAATTCCAGATCTCATGGAGCACCAATGTGCCTTCCTCCACCGGAGTCACATTTACTTGCTGCGGCACGTATGTGAAAAATGAACTGGTTACCAATCATGCCTACACGTTCAGTGGCACGAGAGGTGTTCTATATACCTATTCCGTCACTTCGACTGATGCCAACAATAACAGCACAACTGCCGGCCCCTTCTATCACCAGAACTGATCGATGACACGATTGCTGATACCTCGTTAAGTCGTTGTGTAACCATTTAGCGAGGTCAGATCAAAGGGCTCAAACCAGATCAGTTTGATTCTAGAGCCAGTCGGCATGGGTCTTACCATCTTTGTGTTTTTCGGCATAGGGCTGCTTCAGATGACTGTTGCCGGACGCACCTACGCTAGGCTCCTTTGTGTCGCAAAGCCAAGGCGTTATGCATGTGTAACTGTCACATTGAGAATTTAGTATGAAAATGGAAACAGGTAGACTTATTCTGCGTCAGTGGAAAAGTGAAGATTATCAACCTTACGCCGAGTTATGTTCTGACTTACATGTGATGAGATATTTTTTGGCCCCACTTTCGCACGAAGAGAGTAATGAACAAGCCAATAAAATCCAAAGCCACATTTTGGAGAAAGATTGGGGTTTCTGGGCTGTTGAGTTGAAAGCAACAGATCAGTTTATTGGTTTTGTGGGGTTACATTGCCAAACCTCCCATCTCAACGAGTTATGCTGAAATTGGGAATGGTCAATACCACTCATGATTTTAGTCATCCGAAGGTGGTTGCTGGTCACCCTTTTGAAGTTGCACTACATTAGATGTATAGCTCATTCGTTTGAATTACGGCAAAGTTGGCTTTTTCAGTTCGCTATTGATATAGTTTCCGCTTAGTTTATACCAAGAAGGAGAGTTTGATGATTGTTGTAATTACCCACCCGGCGAAGGCTGCGGCGTAAGTTAAACTTTTACCTTTTTAATTAACCTGCCTTTGCCCGGTGTTCGCAGACCGGGATCTCTGAAAACCAATTTATACGGTTTATATTCGTCTTTTCCAGAGTTCCTAACCATTTTTACTGTACGTACAGTTTTTAACTGTATGTGAAGGAAATGAGATGAACTTACCCTCTACATTACAACAACTGGGGTGGCAGGCCTTTTTTTCAACAGCAACTTAATCTGCAAGAATTTGAAAATACCGTTATCGCCCGAGTAATTGCGCATCATCGTAGTAGCTATGTTGCAGTTTAATGGTCAACCCTACTTTACCGCAGATAACGATCGGTGACTGGCTACTAATGGATACTGCAGGCCACTTTATTCGTTTGTTAGCAAGAAAATCGTTATTCAAACGCAAAGCGGCCGGTAGCCAACTCGCCGAACAACTGATTGCCGCTAACGTCGATACACTAATCATTGTCTGTTCGTTAAATCATGACTTTAATTTAAGTCGGATAGAGCGCTACCTGACACTAGCTCACGATGCTGGTGCAGAGCCTTTACTGGTATTGACCAAGATGGATCTATGCTCAGATATTGAAGCCTTTTTACATCAGGTAAAACAATTAGACCCCATGCTCATGGTTGAAGTGGTAAATGCGCTCGACAGTAGTTGTAATCATACGTTGCAGCATTGGTGTAAAGCAGGTAGCACATTAGCGGTAGTGGGTTCATCTGGCGTAGGTAAGTCTACGTTAGTCAATACACTGACTGACAATTCAGGACAGAAAACCGCAGCAACACGAAGCGATGATAGTAAAGGTAGGCACACGACTACAGCACGCTCAATGCATTTTATTCCCACAGGCGCGGTAGTGATCGATACTCCTGGTATGCGTGAAATACAACTGACAGACTGTGATGATGGTATTCGCCGTACTTTTGCAGACATAGAGTCATTAGCTAGACAATGCCGGTTCAATGACTGTCAGCATGTTGCTGAACCAGGCTGCGCGGTACAACAGGCTATTGCGCAAGGAGAATTAGACGCAAGGCGACTGACAAACTACCAGAAGCTAAACGCAGAACAAGCACGAAACACCGCATCCATGCAGGAAAGACGCGCACAGGAACGGCAATTTAGTAAGATGGTGAAGTCTGTCAAGTCACTAAAAGCCAGAAAATGTGTTGATTAATATAACCATGCCGCCTACGGGCGGCGTTTTTTGCGAGTGTTGATGCCTACAGATATTAGTTGTTGGCGATCAATAGCCCTTTAGGCTCCGCCCCCAGAATAATGCGGATCAGCCCTTGTTTATTTTTTAACATCAAATTAACATTCATATTACAAGGGGAGTAACTTCCAGCCATCAGGTCGTCAATACGGTGTTTTCTCACCCGGCCGGTGGGCAGTTGATTCCAAACTGTAAGTGAGACCTTGCCATTTCAGGCAAGGCTTTATGCTTAGTTTAGATAAGCCAGTACCTGATAAACAATGCATTTTATCGGAGGTACACATGGAATCACTTGGGATCTGGTGGATGTGGGCAGGCTTCGCTGGCATCATCCTGTTGTTGTTACTCGTCGATCTGATATTTGTCGGTGGCGGTAAACAACACAAAGTCTCTCTTAAAGAAGCTGCTGTATGGTCGGTTGTCTGGGTCTCCGTCGCACTACTCTTTAATTTCGCCATTTGGTGGTATCTGGACGTCAATTCCGGCCGGGAAATAGCAAATGAGAAAGCACTCGAATTTCTTACTGGTTATCTAATCGAAAAAGCCCTGGCTGTTGACAACGTTTTTATCTGGTTAATGCTGTTTAGTTATTTTGCAATTCCAGCCGAGTTACAGCGCCGTGTCTTACTGTTTGGCGTGCTTGGCGCTATCATCATGCGCACCGGGATGGTGTTCGCTGGCAGTTGGCTAATCACTCAGTTCCACTGGGTGCTCTATATCTTCGGCGCATTTTTGTTGGTCACTGGCGCGAAAATGCTTTGGCTGGCAGATAAAGACCCGGACTTGAATAAAAACCCTTTGCTGCGCTGGATCAGGAATCACTTTCCAATCACGGATAAATTACATGGTGAACAATTCTTTGTTTATCAGAATGGTATTCGCTATTTAACGCCGTTATTCGTTGTTTTGATCTTAGTGGAAATCAGCGATCTCATTTTTGCAGTCGATAGCATCCCGGCAATATTTGCAGTCACGACTGATCCCTTCATTGTGCTGACCTCTAATATCTTTGCAATTATGGGGCTTCGGGCGATGTATTTCCTGCTTGCTGATTTTGCAGATCGTTTTGCTTTCCTGAAATATGGTTTAGCAGTCATTCTGATTTTTATTGGAACAAAAATGCTACTAATCGACCTGGTGAAAATCCCGATTGGTTACTCTCTTGGCACAGTGGCACTGATACTGATTAGCAGTGTTATTCTGAGTATACTCTACCGTCAGCGCAAAGCTTGATGCACATAAACGTTTGATGTAGACATTAGCAGCCTGACCTTATGCGTCAGGCTGTGTTAAAACATCGCTCAGATAAGACATGCGTGTCGTAAGATGCCGGTGCGGCCATATTGAGGAATACCCACTTACAGGGGCTCATTAAATGCCCAATGGTAATGCGGTAGTGTATTTCACCCTCGACAGGGCGAAACTAGAGCGAATGGATGAAACAGCAGGAATTTTCGTCAGACAATTCGTCAGCAAATGCTGATATTCACGCAAATCGTGCACCACAACGCGCAGCATATAATCGGCCTCTCCACTCATGAGGTAGCATTCCATGATCTCTGGCAGATCGCGGATCGCCTCTTCGAACTGCATCAAACACTCCTCGGTCTGGCGACACAAAGTCACATGGACAAAGACGTTTACATGCAGGCCAAGTTTTTCCTGATCGGCGATTGCAACTGATTTCTGAATCAAGCCACTCGTCTTTAACTCATTGACTCTTCGCCAACACGGCGATTGCGATAACCCGACAATTTCTGATAATTCCGCAATGCTGAGCTCTGCATTTTTCTGCAAGCAATCCAAAATTTTCAAAGTTGTTTCATCTAACTCGATGTTTGAGGCATTATTTTTCTGCATATCACGCTCTTGAGGAATTTTATTCCCAATTTTCCTGTTTGCGATGATTTTATAGAAAAGTTTAGCCTGACTCCATCTCCTATAATCACTGAGATAGACGCATTATTCTCAATAAAAGGATGACACATGAGCTCTGTAAAAGCGGTCAGAGATTGTTCAGGAAGGAACGGCGCAGATGTTTTGCTGGAAGTGCTTGAAAGTGAAGGCATTGAATACATTTTCGGCAACC
>CALMKU010000295.1 GCA_937866945.1 uncultured Tolumonas sp. | reverse complement strand
ACCAGCCCAGCCCCATAAACACGCCACCGCAGACAAACCAGATCAAATTACCAATCGCACCCATGGCTGACTCCTGCAAAGACTCAATATGAAAACGAACTCGTTACAGGTCTATCCTTGCTGAAAAAATGCGGTAATGCACCAACTATCGTGCATTGTTTGCTCGTTCGAATGATTCCTGACTACACTGAAAAATATCTGCTTGCTGAAAAGAAATACCATGAAGCGAAATTTGTGGCTGCTCGTTTTCTTCAGCGCATTAGTCTGGTCGGTGATTAAACCGCACGATCTGTTTACCTGGCTGCTGGAAGTGTTTCCGGCGCTGCTAGGTTTTATCGTGCTGGCCAAAACCTATCGTACCTTTCCGCTGACGACACTGGTTTATAACTTGATTTTGCTGCACAGTATTATTCTGATGGTGGGTGGTCATTACACCTATGCCGAAGTGCCGTTATTTGACTGGTTTAAAGAGTGGTTTGGCGCAACCCGCAACAACTACGACAAACTCGGACATCTGGCGCAAGGTTTTGTTCCGCTGCTGATTGCACGGGAACTGGTGATCCGAAAACAGATTATTCGCGGCCGGGCGTGGCAGCATTTTTTCTGCGTCTGTTTTTGTCTGGCATTCAGTGCTTTATATGAATTGCTGGAATGGGCGGTCGCTCTGGCTTCCGGCGAAAGTGCAGAGGCTTTTTTAGGTACGCAAGGTTATATCTGGGATACGCAATCCGACATGTTTTATGCGCTGCTTGGCGCGATGATCAGCCTGTTATTATTAAGTCGTTATCACGATAAACAGCTGAAGCAGAAAATATAAAAGCGCCGTAGGTTTCCAACTTCCTACCGCGCTTTCGAATGCTCAGAGCAGAAAAACTGTCTCTGAGGTTATTGGAATGCACTGTCCTCTAACCGACTGATCACATCGAGTACGGTATGTAAGCCTTCATCGGTCGACAACAGTTCAATCGGACATTTACCGCCGAGCGATTTGGCCGGCTCTTTCAGCCAGAGTTCCGCTGTTTCCTGATCGCCTTCAAAAAACTCGGTCGCCGCTTGTAGCGCTTTGTTGTAATGATGCAATTGTAGCGATTTCATGCGCCCCTCCATTGCTGTCGTTGTCACTATCCATCAATACTTGAAGTATAGTTTAACCCGCGCTAAGCAATGTGCTGTTCAGCAACGAAACGAGCTCAATTCGTGGATTTGATTTTGCTACCGGCATAAAACAGGGTCAGCCAGCCCGCGATCAAAAATACGCCACCGAGCGGCGTGATCGGGCCAAACCATTTCATTCCGGTGAGTGCCAGCAGATACAGGCTGCCGCTAAAACACAACGTGCCCGTAACTATCAATTGTGCGGCGCGCGGCACTAAGCGGCTGGCCCACTGCTGCGCTAACACAAACAAGATCAATATCACAACCGCATGCAGTAATTGGTAACGCACGGCAATCTCCCACACTTCCAAGCCGGCAGCCGGTAATTGATTCTTCAGACCGTGCGCGCCAAAAGCACCTGCGGCGACACCACTGGCGCCCAGCGCAGAGCTCCATAACAGCATCCAACGATAATTCATGCGTTTTCTCAATTTTTGAGTTCTAACCTACTGTTTATTATCTGACAGATAAAAGAAATAGACACCGCGGAAAATGAGGAAAGGAAGAATATACAGAACGCCAAATCGAGTAGGAGGCGGGATCACTCCCGCCGTCCTCTCACACCACCGTACGTG
>CALMKU010000294.1 GCA_937866945.1 uncultured Tolumonas sp. | reverse complement strand
TCCGGTTCAGTTGACGACCACTCAAACGATGGCGCATGACCTTATCCTTCTAACAAAATCGGTAGAACCTGCAATCTGGATCAATTGTCTGCCAAACTTGCCGGCGGCCAATTCTCCAGACGCATGCCCAGAGACAAACCACGGGAAGCCAGCACGTCTTTGATTTCGGTCAAAGACTTTTTACCCAGGTTAGGAGTTTTTAACAACTCCACCTCAGTGCGCTGTACCAGATCACCAATATAATGGATTGCTTCTGCTTTCAGGCAGTTCGCAGAACGAACTGTCAATTCCAGATCATCAACAGGACGCAGCAGGATAGGATCGAACTCCGGCTTGTCTTCTTTCTTCTCTGGAACGGAAACATCACGCAAATCAACAAAGGCATCCAACTGCTCAGCCAAAATAGTAGCTGCACGGCGAATGGCTTCTTCCGGATCTAGTGTACCGTTGGTTTCCATATCGATAACCAACTTATCCAGATCAGTACGTTGTTCCACACGAGCAGCTTCAACATTGTAGGCGATACGCACTACAGGGCTGAACGCTGCATCCAGCAACAAACGACCAATTGGACGATCTTCATCATCTGTATGTAAACGAGCTGATGCAGGAACATAGCCTCGACCACGTTGAACACGCAGACGCATGCTGATTTCAGCATTAGCACCGGTCAGATGACAAATCACATGCTCCGGATTGACAATGACAACATCATCACCATGGACGATATCACCTGCCGTGACCGGGCCCGCACCAGACTTGGTCAGCGAAAGGATTACTTCATCTTTACCTTCCAGCTTTACTGCAATGCCTTTCAAGTTCAGCAAGATCTCCAGGATATCTTCCTGAACACCTTCTTTACTGCTGTACTCGTGCAATACGCCGTCGATCTCAACCTCAGCAACTGCACATCCCGGCATGGACGACAGGAGAATGCGTCGTAACGCATTACCTAAAGTATGACCGAAACCACGCTCCAACGGCTCAAGAGTTACCTTGGCATGAGTCGGACTGAGTTGCTCGATATCAACCAAACGTGGCTTGAGAAAATCTGTTACAGAACCCAGCATTATGTCCTCTCTTAGAAGCTAAGCCTTACTTAGAGTAAAGCTCGACGATCAACTGTTCATTGATGTCAGCAGACAGGTCTGAACGCTCTGGCAGACGTTTATATACGCCTTCCATTTTGTCTGCATTGATCTCAATCCAAGTTGGCTTTTCACGCTGCGCAGCCACATCTAAAGCGGCTTTAATACGAGCTTGTTTTTTCGCCTTCTCACGAACAGTGACTACATCTTCAGGAGAAACGTTATAAGAAGGAATATTTACCACTTTACCATTGATAACAATAGCTTTGTGGCTAACCAGCTGGCGAGCTTCCGCACGGGTAGATGCAAAACCCATACGATAAACTACGTTGTCCAGACGACCTTCCAGTAACTGCAATAGGTTCTCACCGGTATTACCTTTGATGCGAGTCGCTTCGCGGTAATAGTTACGGAATTGTTTTTCCAGAATACCGTAAATACGACGGACTTTCTGTTTTTCACGCAGCTGTACACCATAGTCAGACAGACGTGGCTTACGCGCACCGTGCTGACCAGGAGCTGTGTCAATTTTACACTTAGAGTCGATAGCACGAACGCCTGATTTCAGGAACAGATCGGTGCCTTCACGACGGCTAAGCTTCAGCTTTGGGCCTAAATATCTTGCCATGTTCTTTCTCCAACAATCCTACTAGACAACGTTATACACGGCGTTTTTTAGGAGGACGACAACCGTTGTGCGGGATCGGAGTTACATCCGTGATATTGGTGATACGGAAACCCGCAGCATTCAATGCACGAATAGATGACTCGCGGCCCGGACCAGGACCTTTAACCATTACTTCCAGGTTTTTAACGCCATACTCTTTGGCGATCTCACCAGCGCGTTCAGCAGCAACCTGTGCAGCGAACGGAGTGGATTTACGAGAACCACGGAAACCAGAACCACCAGCAGTTGCCCATGACAGAGCATTACCCTGACGATCGGTAATGGTAACGATTGTGTTATTGAAAGAGGCATGAACGTGTGCAATGCCATCGCTAACTTGCTTTCTAACGCGCTTACGAGCACGAGTAGGAGCTTTTGCCATTTTCTACCTTCCCGTTTACTTCTTAATCGGTTTACGAGGACCCTTACGGGTGCGCGCGTTAGTTTTGGTACGCTGTCCGCGAACCGGCAAACCACGACGATGACGTAAGCCACGGTAGCAACCCAAGTCCATCAAACGTTTGATGTTCATGGATACTTCACGGCGCAGGTCGCCTTCAACAGTAAATTTACCTACTTCAGTACGAAGCGCTTCAATTTGAGCTTCGTCCAGATTTTTAACTTTCACATCCTCGGCGATACCAGCCGCTGCGCAAATCTGTTTTGCACGGGTGTCGCCAACGCCATAAATCGCAGTTAACGCGATAACTGCATGTTTATGGTCAGGAATGTTAATGCCAGCGATACGGGCCACTATTCCACTCCTAAAACAAATAGTAATTTAATGACCACCACAAAGCCCGTTCCGGATACATGGTGGTCAACCTACACACAAATGTAGGCTGGCTAATGTACTTAGCCAGCCTCGACTTTTCAAGTCTCTACCGAAAATATAATTAGCCTTGGCGTTGTTTATGCTTCGGCTCAGTGCAAATCACGCGAACCACACCGTGGCGTTTAATGATTTTGCAATTACGGCAGATTGCTTTGACGGAAGCGCGAACTTTCATTGCTTAACTCCGCAATATTAGACCGGATTAACGGCCTACGCCTTTAAGATTGGCTTTTTTCAGTACATCGCCATATTGATGAGACATCATATGAGTTTGTACCTGTGCCATGAAGTCCATGATGACCACAACAATAATCAGCAAAGAAGTACCACCAAAGTAGAACTGCACATGCCAGAAGGTCATCAATAACTGGGGTACTAAGCAAATCGCTGTGATATACAAAGCCCCGGCCAGTGTCAGACGAGTCATTACTTTATCGATAAAACGTGCTGTTTGTTCACCTGGGCGAATGCCTGGGATAAATGCACCGCTTTTCTTCAGGTTATCAGCTGTTTCACGCGGGTTGAACACCAACGCAGTATAGAAGAAGCTGAAGAAAATAATCGCAATAGCATACAACAATTCATACAACGGTTGTCCTGGCTGCAAGCTCATAGAGATTTCTTGCAGAATATTTGCAATCCATGAATCACCTTGACCAAACCAAGACGCTATTGTGCCTGGGAAAAGAATGATACTGGAAGCAAAAATTGCCGGGATAACACCCGCCATATTTAGTTTTAACGGTAAGTGCGTGCTTTGAGCTGCAAAAATCTGGTTACCTTGCTGGCGCTTTGCATAGTTAACGACAATACGACGCTGACCACGTTCAATAAACACAACAAAGTAAGTAACAGCAAACACGATAACAGCGAGCAACAATAGCAACAGGATATGCAATTCACCCTGACGAGCTTGTTCCGCAGTAGCACCAATTGCATGGGGCAGACCAGCGACAATACCCGCAAAAATGATCAGCGAAATACCGTTACCAATACCACGTTCCGTTATTTGTTCACCTAACCACATTAAAAACATGGTACCAGTGACCAAACTAACTACCGCAGTAAAGTAGAAGCCGAAACCGGGGTTGAGCACCAAGCCATGCATCATGTTTGGTAAACCAGTTGCAATACCTGACGCTTGTACAGTAGCCAATACTAATGTACCCCAACGAGTATGCTTACTGATTACACGTCGACCACTTTCGCCTTCCTTTTTAAGCTCAGCATAATAAGGACTGATTACGGTCAACAGTTGGATAATAATTGATGCCGAAATATACGGCATAATACCCAACGCAAAGATAGATGCACGAGACAGGGCACCACCACTGAACATGTTAAACATTTCAATGATGGTTCCCT
>CALMKU010000293.1 GCA_937866945.1 uncultured Tolumonas sp. | reverse complement strand
CGACCCTAACCTTGGCAAGGTTATGCTCTACCAACTGAGCTATTCCCGCGTCGCAATTGTGTAAGAAACTGATTTGGAGCGGGAAACGAGACTCGAACTCGCGACCCTAACCTTGGCAAGGTTATGCTCTACCAACTGAGCTATTCCCGCAATCAGTGCTCTTGCACAGGGCCCGCATTATAGGGGGGAAGACCTCAAATGCAAGAGCTTTTTGAAAAACCCCTACTAAATGCACATTTCGCGTTCAACGCGTTTAAATAGTAAACACTCGTTCACGATAGAACTGCATTTCCGCAATCGACTCACGAATATCGTCCAATGCCTGATGGCTACCAGTTTTAGTAAATTGATCAAGAATTTCAGGTTTCCAGCGACGCACCAGCTCTTTTACAGTGCTGACATCAATATTCCGGTAATGGAAATAACGCTCCAGCTCTGGCATATAACGCACCATGAAGCGGCGATCTTGGCCGATACTGTTACCACACATTGGTGATTGACGTTCTGGTACCCACTCTTTCATAAACTCAAGGCACACGGCGACCGCTTTTGCTTCGTCATATTCACTGGCGCGCACACGGGCCACTAAGCCTGATTCACCATGAGTGCGGGTATTCCACTCATCCATGCCAGCCAGCACTTCATCAGATTGGTGGATAGCCAGCACTGGCCCTTCCGCCAAAATGTTTAACTCTTTATCCGTAACAATCATAGCTATTTCCAGAATACGGTCAGTTTCTGGTTCCAGACCGGTCATTTCCATGTCTAACCAGATCAGATTCTGTTCATTTTGGCTCATCGTATGTCCTTGTTATCGGGAAAATCAGTAATCAGGTGTATCATAGCGACTTTCTCAATTATTGCGAAATTGACACTGTGGCGAAAAAACCAAAACTCAGTCATGGCCAGCAACGCCGGGTCAGCGCTAATCACCAAAAACGTTTGCAAAAACCACAAGCGGATATTGATGACAGCCTGTTAGGACCCCCGCTGGAAGGACTGGTGATCAGTCGGTTCGGGAAACACGCCGATATTGAAGATAGCAACGGCGACATTCATCGCTGTAACCTACGTCGCACCTTAGGCAGTCTGGTAACTGGCGATCGCGTCGTTTGGCGTGCGGGAAGTGAAGCATTGCAAGGGATCAGCGGTATCGTCGAAGCAGTTCATCCTCGTCAGTCAGTGCTGACCCGCCCCGATTTTTACGATGGCATTAAACCGGTCGCAGCCAACATCGATCAAATCGTGATTGTCTCTGCGGTGTTGCCCGAATTCTCGACCAATCTGGTTGATCGTTATCTAGTTGCAGCCGAGCACGTTGAGATCCAACCCCTGTTAGTACTGAATAAAATCGACCTGCTGGATGATATCTCGCGCGCAAAACTGGAAAAGCAGTTAGATATTTATCGCAACCTCGGTTATCCGCTGCTGACTGTCAGTTGTGAAACTGAACACGGTTTAGATGAACTACAAGCTAAACTAAAAGATAAAATCAGCGTGTTTGTCGGGCAATCCGGTGTCGGTAAGTCATCGCTGATCAATGCATTAGATCCACACGCAAAAGCGCTGACGGGTGAAATATCCGATCAATCTGGTTTAGGTCAGCACACCACGACTACCGCCCGACTGTATCATTTTGCGAATGGCGGTATGCTGATTGACTCGCCCGGTATACGTGAATTTTCACTGTGGCATCTGGAAAATGATCGCGTGACCTGGTGTTTTAAAGAATTCCGTGATTATTTAGGCGGTTGTAAATTCCGTGACTGTAAACATGGTACGGATCCGGGTTGTTTGATCCGGGCAGCGGTGGAAGAAGGCAAGATTGCTGCTGAACGCTATCAAAACTATCACCGAATTCTGGAATCGATGCAGGATGCGCGCAATATGCGGCATGTCAGCCGCGAATAAT
>CALMKU010000292.1 GCA_937866945.1 uncultured Tolumonas sp. | reverse complement strand
CCGATGAATACCGGCATAAAAATAATTAGTGTCGGCAAATGAGTTAGCATTAACAGCGATAAACTAATTGTCAGCCATAAAATAGATAATGATTTTCCATCACGAACTTTGAGACTAAATAGCAGAATTAGAGGCATCCAGACAAATGTCCAAAGCTCAGCAAATGCAAAACGAATATACAGATCAACAACAAAATGATATGGCAGCACCATATAAATAAGGGCAATGATTAAAGCGAATTGAGCACTGGTGAACTCTTTTAACCAAAAATATGCGGCTATTCCTGATGTAATAAGCGCAAGTGATGCACCGATCGCCAGTGAGTGAGAAATGGTAGTGTCTATATCAAATGGTAGTGAAATAAGGCTCGTGACATAGTAAGGAAAGGGCGCGTAAAAGAAAAACATCGGGCTGCCAAACCCAGCATTCATATTCTGTAACCAGCGGGGATATAACTCGCCCTGCCAAAGCTGTTCAGTGAAATGATGACTAAACATGACATGAAAGAAAAAATCATGCCCGCTCGGAGTATTACTAATCAGTAGCGGGATCGTTAAAAACAATCCGATGCCGACAATAACAGCGAGATGAGGTAAGCGTAGTGCTTGTTTTTGAGCCATCGACATCACTGAATACCTCTTCGGACAAATTCAGTCGCATCCGTTGTTACCTTACCTGATATGTGAGATTAAACCTATTTTTCTGCTTTCGTATCTAGTTTAGTTGGTTGCATAAAGAAATAGCGCGTTAATTTTCGTGACATCAATCACATACCCTCTGGCTTAACTCACTGAATTAATGATTAATTTGCAGCATTTACATCCAGATCAGGAGCAGATATAGATGATTTCTATATCTGTGTAAAAAAAAAGCATTTCATCATTTCTCTAATGATGATTAACATGCGAGAGATCCGGTCTATAACAGGAGTAACCTCATGGATGCTAAAAGAGTCGCGCAGAATATCTTCGACGCGTTGGGTGGTAACGAGAACATTGTGTCACTGGTCTATTGCGCCACGCGTTTACGATTCGTGCTCAACGATGATTCGATTGTCGATGAACATGCTCTGGCACAAATCAGTGAAGTCTCAGGAACTTTCCGCACAGGTGGTCAATATCAGATCATATTAGGAATGGGGACCGTGAAAGAGGTGCATGATGAGTTGGCTCCGTTAATTGAACAAGCACAGCAAAATAGTGAGACTGACTCTCTCAATCCGGTTCAGCGTGCAGTCAAAGTGCTGTCTGGATTGGTTGGTAAAGATTGATGATTTAAGCCGGGATACCTATTCTCGGCTATTTCAAACCAGAGCATTAAAAAAGCAAATGCCGGTTTTTTTCCAGACTTTGATAGATCAATTCCAATACATCCTTAATGTGCCGATCATCCTGTTTTTCTCTGATGATATAAATACCCACACTCCCTTTGGTATATTCTTCTGTCAGAGCCAGACTCACCAGATTAAATTGCTTGAAAAAGCCTTCCATTGATCCGGGGAATGGCAAAAGCCCGTTACTATTACAGGCCATATCAATACAAGTGACGATTGAGTTACTGCGATACAGGATCTTTTCCGTAAGATGTAACTGAGTTCGCTCAAGCTTTTTCGGTTGAAAATCTTCGACCACATGCGAATGACGCACCTCATCCGGCGTGATTTCAATTGTTGGATAATCCATCAGATCTGCGCGCGAACATGATTTCATGGTCAGCGGGTGATCTTTTCGTACAAACACTTTATCTCTGGAAATAAACAACGGAATAAACAACACCCCTGCCCGCTTGTTGAGCCCGGGTATCTCATGACCGATAAACAGATCAATATCACCGCTTAAGAGCAAGTCCATCTGCCGCAGGTGGTTACCAATATCAATATGGATATTGGCCGCCGAGTGCACCTGCCGATAAGTGTCTATCGTCTCTCGCAAAAAGAGATACCACCACGCGTGCCCGGAACCTATCTTCAACTCCCGCTCATGGCGCTCTTTCAGCATCTCCATTTTTGTCAGTGTGTTGTCATAGATACGCTGCATGATCCGGGTCTGTTCCAGCAGAACTTCTCCAAATTCAGTGAGCTTCATACCGTTAGAAGTTCGCACAAACAATTGAACTTCAAGTGATTCCTCCAGCTTCTTCATGTTATGCGTCAGCGTTGGTTGGCTGAGACATAATTTTTTCGCTGCATGACTCACATTTTGGAAAGTAGCTACTTCAAGGAATTGCTGCAAAATCTTATCCATGATCACTCTCTGACATCCTGATATAGATTAATTCTATATCGCGGCACGAATAAAGCATTTCTTTTTGATCCATAAGCTCTCTAACATCACACTCGTTCAAGCATCATAACGTCTGGCTGACTATGCTTATGGATGATTTCTCAGCCGGACTCACTAATAACGATGACGAGAGGTTACTATGAAAAAACACACCCTGGGTCTTATCGCAACGATGGTCGCTGGCGCACTGAATACTGCGCATGCCGATACGCTAAAAATGGAATGTGCCAGCACCAGTACCGGTAAATCCTACTGTGATTACATCAAAAATCGCTTCGAAAAAGAAACACCGCACAAACTGGAATTTGTGCAGTTACCTCCCGCATCGGATGAAAAACTGGGGTTATTCCCTCAAAGATCCCCTCATTTTTTTGGTCTCAAATAATTCCCAGTGTGCTGGTAT
>CALMKU010000291.1 GCA_937866945.1 uncultured Tolumonas sp. | reverse complement strand
AATGCCGCATTAACCTGCTTTAGCAGTTCATGGTTGGCAACCCGTTCTCCGTGTGAACTCATTCAACATCCTTTGTCCAGTGTCCGTTAACCATGGTATCCATGATCTTAAAATCTTTCGTCAGCAGTGTCAGGTTGGCGATGTAACCGGGCTGAATGGCACCGAGTTTACTCGCTTCACCAATGGCGCGGGCAGGGTAGAGTGTGGCCATGCGAATGGCTTCATCCAGCGGCAAGCCTGCTTGCTCCACTAATAACTGCACACCTTCTACCATGGTCAGGGCCGAACCACCAAGTGTTCCGTTACTATCTTCGCAGCGGCCATTGCGTAAAAAGACTTCTGCACCACAAAAATCAAATTTTTCGAAGCCTGCTGGTGGCATTGCAGCGGCGGTAGCATCAGTGACCAGGCAGAGCCGATCGCCCATGACTTTTTTCGCTAATCGCACATTGGCCCAATGCACATGAAAACCATCGGCAACGACACCGGTATAAATATCATCACGATCATAAATAGCGCCGACAATGCCTGGGGTGCGGCCATTTTCAGTGGCAGTCATCGCGTTATACAGATGTGTGGCAAAACGAATACCGGCGTCAAAACCCGCCATCGCTTGCTCATAGGTCGCGGCAGAATGGCCAATACTGACCGTCACGCCAGCATCGGCGAGTTGGCGAATATGCCGTGCCAGATTAAGCTCCGGTGCCAAGGTTATTTTCTTCAACCATGGCGCCTGCTGACTCAGATACGTAATCATCTCGTCAGACGGTTGGCGTAATTGCTCTTGCGGGTGAATACCTCGCCGTTTGGGGTTGGTATATGGCCCTTCCAGATGCATGCCTAACACCTGATGCTGGTGTTGCTGCATGAACTGTTTGGTGGCACTGAGCGCTTGTTGAATGACTTCATCGCTGTCACTGATCAGTGTTGGCAAAAAGCTGGTAGTGCCGGAACGTAGATTGGTACGTTGCATATGCGCCAGCGTAGCCACATCCGGCGTGTCATTAAACATCACGCCACCGCAACCATTCAGTTGCAGATCGATAAAACCGGGGCAGAGCAGATGACCTTGCATATCTTGTTGCGGCAGATCGGCGGGAAGTTCTGCCTGTGGTAACAGCGCGACCACTTTTCCTTCGGCAACCACAACGGCTGTATCCGTCAGCCGTTGATAACCTGTCAGGAGTACACTGTTACAAAGCGCGTACATGTTTTCCTCCTTAAAATTTTGCTAATTCAGCTGCTTCCAACTGCTGGAAGTAACGCAGTGTTTTTACTTTCAATTCCATCGTTGCGGCTTCATCACAAACCAGCAAGCCACGTGGATGCAGCTGCAGTGCAGATATCGTCCATAAATGATTCACACTACCTTCAATACCTGCTTGCACGGCGAGTGCTTTATTGTGTCCGGTGGCGAGGATCAGGATCTCTTCCGCATCCATCAATGTGCCTACACCTACGGTCAGTGCCAGCTTAGGGACTTGATTAATGTCATCATTAAAGAAACGCGCATTATCGATCAGGGTTTCTTGTGTCAGTGTTTTAATACGGGTACGAGAACGCAAAGAAGAGGCTGGCTCATTAAAGGCAATGTGGCCATCACTGCCGACACCACCAAAAAACAGCTTAATGCCACCCACTGCGGTGATCTTTGCTTCATAGGCGGCACATTCTGCCAGCAGATCAGCGGCGGTACCATCCAGAATATTGATGTTTTCTTTTGGAATATCGACGTGATTAAAGAAATTATCAAACATGAAACGGTGATAACTCTGCGGATGATCGGCGCTTAAACCTACATATTCATCCATATTGAAGGTGATCACGTTGGCGAAGCTGACTTCACCTTGCTGATAGAGTTTGATCAATTGTTCATAGGTCGCCAGCGGGGTTCCGCCAGTTGGCAAACCCAACACGAACGGACGTTCTGCGGTTGGTGCAAACTGATTAATACGGTCGGCAATATAACGGGCTGACCACAAACCAACCTGAGCTTTATCTTTTAACGGCAGCATACGCATTTTTGTGTTTCTCCATGAGGTCTCACTACTTATTTTTAATTGTGAATAAACACCCGGTAATTTGCAATGAACATCCGAAATGTTTTTGCATAAATGAGCTTTGTGTGGCATAAATCACAGAACTTAGTTTATTGGATGAACTAAGATAATTGTGGGCTGCACAAATGTACTTATGGAGGAAAAAATGAATATTCTGGGTTATACGCAAAAACTCGGTAAAGCTATTATGCTGCCGATTGCGATCCTGCC
>CALMKU010000290.1 GCA_937866945.1 uncultured Tolumonas sp. | reverse complement strand
AAATGAAATGACTGAGTCAGCCGAGAAGAATTTCCCCGCTTATTCGCACCTTCCTTAGTTGTGTCAGCGTAAGGATAGAGAACTGAATATAAATTCCGGATAAAAATACAAACGTTAGATATAAAAAAAGTATAAAAATTGATTGAATTAACAGCACTTCCATAATGAATCGTGCAAATTGATAACTATATAAAAATAGAAACTCCTCTTTTAATATTCCATTGACCCACGTTCAGCGGTAAAGTCTCCGCCTCTGTCATAAGGCATCAGTCAAGTCGGCAATGACAGCGATTTATTTTCTCTTTGTTACGTCAAAAAATGGACATTTCATGCGCATTCTAATCTCCTTACTGGCCTGTTTTCCCCTGCTATCGGCTTGCAGTAATCATGATACTGAGATCAACGCTCAGTCTTCTCAGACCACAAATCGTGCTGCAACCATAACCCCATATCGCAACGATGCAATTGGTGTCGCCAAGATCAGTGGTGGCGATTTTGAGCACAACGAAAATGCGCACCGCTTTATCGACTACATGGTGACGAAACATAACTATGACCGTAGCCAGTTGGAATATTGGATCGGCCATGCCAAACGCCTAGATTCCGTGATCCGTCTGATGGATCGTCAGGCGCCAACAACGGGCCTGAAACCGTCGGGCCCGACCGGTGCATGGCTGCGTTACCGTAAACAATTTATCACACCGGATAATATCCATAATGGCGTTGCCTTCTGGCAACAACATGCGGCAGCGCTCGATCGGGCCTACCAATTATACGGTGTGCCTCCAGAAATTATTGTTGGCATTATTGGCGTAGAAACCCGCTGGGGCCGCGTAATGGGCAAGACACGTCTGCTTGATGCGCTTGCTACCCTCGCCTTCGATTATCCTCGTCGTGCTGAATTTTTTTCCCGCGAATTGGAAACCTTTCTGCTGATGGCGCGTGACGAAAATGCTGATCCGCATGAACTGCGTGGTTCCTTTGCTGGCGCCATGGGATATTGCCAGTTTATGCCATCGTCTTATAAATCCTATGCTGTTGACTTCAACCATGACGGTCATATCAATCTGTGGGATCCGGAAGATGCAATCGGTAGTGTCGCGCGTTACTTCCAGGCCAATGGCTGGACTGCGGGTGATGCGATTGCTATTCGTGGTGCTGGGCAGGCATTGGGTCTCAAATACGGTTTTGAAAACCGCTACCCAGTACAATCTCTTATTGCGGCAGGTTTGAAACCGACAATGAATCTCGGCGGTCATACTGAAGCCAGTGTGCTGCGCCTTGATGTCGGGACAGGCTATGAATACTGGTATGGTTTAACGAATTTCTACACCATCACACGCTATAACCGAAGCGTGCACTATTCTATGGCCGTCTGGCAACTCGGTGAAGCCATCAAGCAAACCGCGCAGAATGCGGAAATGCCAACCAACGTAGCTAGCAGCAACTAATCTCTGAAAACAGCACTCGAAGCGATGATGATGAGGCAATATTTCAGCTTTGAAATTTTTGATTATCATCAAGCTTCCGCTACCTTTGCATGATCAAGGCTGAATACTAAGATATTTCCCTATTTTGTTATTTAGCTAACAGCAAAACGAGCCATCACGACTATAGTTTTTATAGCTACAAAAGCCTTTCATACATTGACAGATCATTGTCTTCATCTATTTGGTTTACATAACGAATTCCGTTCAATACGCAACCTTGGAGAGCGATATGGACAAAAATAATGAGAGTTCTGCCGGGAAATGCCCTTTTATGCATGGCGGTGCGACATCCGCCAGCAAATCAAATATGGAGTGGTGGCCTAAGGCACTGAACCTCGACATTTTGCATCAACACGATAGCAAAACTAATCCGATGAATGCTGACTTCAACTATCGTGAAGAAGTGAAGAAACTGGATGTTGAAGCACTGAAAAACGATCTCAAAGCCTTGATGACTGACAGTCAGGACTGGTGGCCGGCTGATTGGGGGCACTATGGCGGGCTGATGATCCGCATGGCCTGGCATTCAGCAGGTACTTACCGTATTGCCGATGGCCGTGGTGGTGCAGGTACCGGTAATCAACGTTTCGCCCCGCTCAATTCCTGGCCGGATAATGCTAACTTAGACAAAGCCCGCCGCCTGCTATGGCCGATCAAGAAAAAATATGGCAACAAGCTCAGCTGGGCAGATCTGATCATTCTGGCTGGTAATATGGCCTATGAATCGATGGGTCTGAAAACCTTCGGTTTTGCCTTTGGCCGCGAAGACATCTGGCATCCGGAAAAAGATATTTACTGGGGATCAGAAAAAGAGTGGCTAGCCCCTAGCGGTGGCGCAGGTAGCCGCTACTCGGGTGAACGCGATCTGGAAAACCCGCTGGCTGCAGTGATGATGGGCCTGATTTATGTAAACCCGGAAGGTGTCGATGGCAAGCCCGACCCGTTCAAGACGGCGAAGGATATGCGCGTCACTTTTGCCCGTATGGCAATGAATGATGAAGAAACCGTTGCCTTGACCGCAGGCGGTCATACTGTGGGTAAAGCGCATGGTAATGGCAATGCCGCCAACTTGGGCGCGGCACCTGAAGTCGCTGACATAGACGAACAAGGGCTTGGCTGGAATAACCATACTAGCCGTGGCGTAGGCCGTGACACCGTGACCAGCGGCATCGAAGGCGCCTGGACCACTCACCCGACAAAATGGGACAACGGTTATTTCGACTTACTCTTTGGTTGTGACTGGTGGTTGCAAAAATCACCGGCCGGAGCCTGGCAATGGGAACCGGTTAATATCAAAGAAGAAGATATGCCAGTCGATGTGGAAGACCCGTCCATTCGCCGTAAACCCATCATGACTGATGCCGACATGGCATTAAAATTTGATGCTGAATATCGCAAACACGCAGAACGCTTCCATAAAGACCCGGCTTATTTCTCAGAAGTCTTTTCCCGAGCCTGGTTTAAATTGACGCACCGTGATCTGGGGCCGAAAACCCGTTATATCGGCCCGGATGTGCCGGCAGAAGATTTGATCTGGCAAGACCCGATCCCTGCGGACAGCAAGGAATATGATGTCGCGCTCGTTAAGGCAAAAATTACCAACAGTGGGCTTAGTATCAGTGACATGGTGACAACAGCCTGGGACAGCGCCCGCACATTCCGTGGTTCAGATAAGCGAGGTGGCGCAAACGGTGCCCGAATTCGTCTGGCGCCACAAAAAGACTGGGAAGGTAATGAACCGGCACGATTGGCTAAAGTGCTGGCCGTTCTGGAAAATATAGCAGCCGAATGCAATGTTAGTGTTGCTGATGTCATTGTTCTCGCCGGTAACGTCGGTGTTGAACTCGCCGCGAAAGCAGCGGGTATCAATATCGCTGTTCCTTTCATGCCAGGACGCGGCGATGCCATTCAGGAACAAACAGATGTGGAATCATTCAGCGTATTAGAGCCTTTAGCTGATGGTTTTCGTAACTGGTTGAAGAAAGACTTCGTCGTCAGTGCGGAAGAGCTGCTACTGGATCGAGCACAGTTGATGCGTCTGACCGCAAAGGAAATGACAGTATTGCTCGGTGGAATGCGTGTCTTGGGCACCAATT
>CALMKU010000289.1 GCA_937866945.1 uncultured Tolumonas sp. | reverse complement strand
AGCTTGTAGTATTGGCACTGCTGCCTCGTTAACCAAAGAGTCGATGTTTTGAGGCTGCTGCAGCATAAATAGCGGGGAAACAGCTAAAAGTGATGAATACCGGAATGAAAAAAGCACGCCGTAGCGTGCTTTGAATATCAAAAGGTGATCGGTAAACTTAAGACTGCAGCTCTTGTTCAGTAAAAATACCCTGAAACAGCACGCTTGAGAGGTAACGTTCGCCAGAGCTTGGCAGAACAACAACAATTGTCTTACCTTCAAACTCTGGCAGTTCAGCCAAACGGTTTGCAGCCACGACGGCAGCACCGGAGCTGATACCAGCCAAGATACCTTCTTCTTCCATCAGACGGCGCGCCATGGCAATGGCATCATCGCTGGCAACTTTTTCAACACGGTCCAGCAGTGAAAGATCCAGGTTGCCTGGAATGAAACCGGCACCGATACCCTGAATTTTGTGTGGACCTGGTTTCAGTTCTTCGCCCGCCAGTTTCTGGCTGATAACTGGTGATTCTGCTGGCTCTACGGCGACAGAGATGATCTGTTTACCTTGTGTTTTCTTGATGTAACGTGAGATACCAGTAATAGTACCGCCAGTACCTACGCCAGCCACAACTACATCGACTTGACCATCGGTGTCATTCCAGATTTCTGGGCCGGTTGTTTTTTCGTGAATTTCCGGGTTGGCCGGATTTTCAAATTGTTGCAGCAGAACATATTTTTCTGGATCAGAATTCACTAGCTCTTCGGCTTTAGCAATGGCGCCTTTCATGCCCAGAGGGCCTTCAGTCAGAACTAAATTAGCACCTAACGCTTTCAGAAGTTTACGACGTTCCAAGCTCATGGTTGCAGGCATGGTCAGGGTGATCCCATAACCACGGGATGCAGCAACAAATGCTAAGGCGATACCGGTGTTACCACTGGTTGGTTCGATAATTTCTTTGCCTGCTTTCAGGATGCCTTTTTTTTCTGCGTCCCAAATCAGATTGGCGCCGATGCGGCATTTAACGCTGAAACTTGGGTTACGGCTTTCGACTTTCGCTAATACATTGCCTTTACTGACGCGGTTCAGGCGAACCAGGGGAGTGTTTCCGATGGTCAGTGAGTTATCTTCAAAGATTTTGCTCATGTTCGCTCCTGCGAGTAGGTCTTTATTGAAAGTAGGTTAATCCTAAAAATCAGGATAGGAAATGCTGTTTTGTTATAACCATATGTAATAACAAGATATAGCCTGCTATTTATCTATGTCAGCTCCCGACTGATTAAAATAATCTGCGCATGCTATTTTCTTTTAGGCATAATTAGCATAATCAGAAGGATAGATTATAGCTTACCCCTGTTTATTTCACCGATGTGAGCACAGGGATAAGGAGGAAATAATGCGTGGCAAACTTATGTCAACGACGGCAATGTTGTTGTTGGCATGGAACAGCAGTTGTTTTGCAGTAAAAGCGGAACTCCGGGAATCAGCATTAGCACCGGGAGCCGAAGTCAGTGCCTTATTGCCGCTACCTCCGGTCGCCGTGCGGGCTGAACTGACACAGCAACTGATGGAAGTTGCAATGGCGGGTATTCATCCGGTCTTTGCAAAAAGTTGGCTACAACTCACGGAACAACCTGAGTTGGCGAAAAATCCTGAAACCTATTATCAGATCTATAGTTTACTGCATCAATTCCGCCAGCAATGGCATGCATTGGACGGTGATTCGCGTGAACGCTTCCATTTAAAGAATTTTAATCCAGTTTTATCGGCTGCTGATCGCGATGAATATGCTGCTTTGTTGCAGCGCTCGGATCTTGAGCGGGTAATGAATAAACTGCGGCCACAGACAGAAAATTATCTGGTTTCCCGGCGTGTGTTATTGGCATTACTTAGTGAATCAAGAAAAGCGCCGTGGCCTGAACTGCCGGCATTGAAATTGAAGCCTGGCGAGAGCAACGAAGCTTTGCCATTGATTCGTGATGTCTTATTGCGCAGTGGTGATTTACCAGCAGGGCAGTTGAATACTGAACAATTAAAGCTTGGCACTTATGACGAACAGACTGTGCAGGCTATCAGTCATTTCCAGCAACGGCACGGATTGGAAGCGGATGGTGTCATTGGTCGTCGGACATTAAACTGGCTTCGTCTGCAACCGAAAGTGCGAACCGTCATTCTGGCGCGGAGTATTTTACGGGGCGACCTGCCGCTGCAGATCTCTTCGCAACGTCATGTCTTGGTTAATATTCCGGAATATCGTTTGCGTGTGCTGGACGGGCAGCAAGAGATTTTTTCCAGCCGCGTTATTGTGGGCCAATTTAAGCGTCAGACACCGATACTATCGAGTGAGATCTCGAGCATAGTTGTTAATCCGGCTTGGCATGTGCCTACTCGCATTCTGCAGCAGGATTTAGTGCCAAAATTGGTCAAAGACAAACACTTTCTGGATAAAGGCCAGTTTGAACTGGTGGATTCTCAGGGCGTGACGGTTGACCCCACGGCGATGGTTTGGGATGGTACGGAAGAAAATTTCCCTTACCGTCTGCGTCAGAAACCCGGTGATCACAATGCACTGGGTCGTTATAAGTTTTATTTGCCGAATAACGATGCAATCTATTTGCACTCTACCTCTTCACCGGGGTATTTCAAGCGTGATTTAAGAGCACTGAGTTCAGGTTGTGTTCGGGTTGAAGAGGCGGATGATTTTGCCCGTTTGTTATTAAAAGGCTCAAAATGGAATATCGACAAGCTGGATAAGATGCTGAAAGAAGACACCACCAAGTGGTTATCGATGACAGATCCTATTCCGGTATATACCGTGTATTGGCGCAGTTGGGTTGATAAGCAAGGCCAGTTACAGTTCCGTGATGACATCTATCAGTTTGATGACGACGCTAAAATGGCTAATAGTGCCGTGATCAATAGCCTAATCGATCATAGTTAAGCCGCTGTTAAACAACTGCGGAAATAAAAATGGGGACTTCAAGTCCCCATTTTTATTTCTAAGTCATCACGTTATTTCTTTTGATCATCGACCCACATGGCGGTACTGGCACAGATAGCCATGGGCATCAGGAATAAATTCACGAGCGGAATTGACCCGAGCAACATTACCAGCCCACCAAAAGAGAGGTGTCGCCAGCGGTGCTCTGCTAGTTGCTGACGCATATCCGGAAAAGTAATTTTGTGATTATCATAAGGATAATCGCAGTATTGAATTGCCATCATCCAGGCGGAAAAAAGCAGCCAGAACCATGGTGCCATAAATTGACCGGCAATCGGCACAAAAAATAAGATGACACACAGAAGGGTACGGGGTAGCCAGTATTTGAGCTTCTGCCATTCCCGGCGAAAAGCGTGATGAACCTCCTGCCATAATGGCCGCTCATCAACCCGATGCTGATCAGAGACCAGATATTGTTCCACCCGAGCAGCAAGCATACCGTTAAAGGGGGCCGCCAGCCAATTGGTGACCATGCCGAATAAAAAGCTGAATGTGAACAAAATAGCGATAACTGCCAACGGCCAAAGTAAAAAGGTCAGCCAATCGAGCCAGTCAGGTAACCATGCTGTCAACGCATGCATGGCGATATCAAAACGGTGAAATAATAAATAAAAGCCGATAGAGAACAGTAATATATTGATTAACAATGGGATCCAGACATAGCGACGGATACCGGGTTGCGTCATCAGGTGTAAACCCCGAAGCAAATAACCAAAAGCACTGAGTGGTTGAATATTTACCATTATTATTTTTCCTGCAGTGATACTGATTGCGACTATTACAGATAGACTGTTACTTTGGTAGAGGCCGTGATAGCTGATTTTGTTGAAATGCACGATTTTCTGTGAATAAGCGTTGTCAGTCTGCCCGGCAAAACGGATAATGTGAATCAGGAACAATCACTTATCGTTTATTCGTATCGGGTTATAATAGGATTTTCCAGAGAAAGCAGCTCAATCTGTCTTGAAAAGTGTTTTTGAGGATTGATTGACATGGTTTCTTACCAGTGTGTTGAGGTCAATGAGACGCATGCGAATTAGCGGGAAATTGCAACGGCGCGTGTTCCACACCGGTAAAGGGAAGATTGATAACCAATTAAACAGAATAGAGCAACGACGATGCAGGATCTGCGAATAGTACTGGTTATAGTGGGTGCACTGGCAATTGCTGCGCTGGTGATCCATGGGGTATGGACAAATCAACGGAATAAACGGGCACAGTTAAAAAATTCACCGCCGAAGCCTGTTGCGAATAAACGTAGTGCTGAAAGCCGCGATGTGGATGGATTTGATGCGGATGGTGTTGGTCAGGTTCGGGTTGTGACGCGCAATGGCACATCCGGACGTGATATTGAGCCGGTGATTTCGACCGTGCCTCAATTTTCCGCCGCTGACAGTGATGAAGACGATGTCGATGCTAACAATCAACCGTTGCCGGAACCGGAAGTCGAACAAACCAGCACTGCACCAGCAGTGGAATCTGGCAATGTGATCTGGAAAGATGTTTATGTCATCAACATTACTGCCCGTGATGGTTCTTATATCTATGGTCGTGATTTGAAACATGCTTTGCGTATCTTAGGTTTCCGTTTCGGTGAGATGGATATTTATCATCGCCATCTGGAAATGGATGGGCAGGGTGACGTGTTGTTTAGCCTGATCAATATGATCAAACCGGGCACGTTTGATCCGAGCAAGATGGATCGCTTGATGACGCCGGGGGTATCACTGTTTATGCAGTTACCTGCTGCCGGTCGTGGTTTGGCGCATTTTGATTTAATGCTGAAAGCGGCTGATAAATTAGCCAGCGAAGTCGATGGTTTGCTGTTTGATGCAGCTCGCCAGCCATTGGGCGAGTATTATTTAACGCAATGTCGTGAAGAACTAAAAGCATATGATCATCAATAAGTTATATACATGATTATTCTTAAGTGCGGCTTCGGCCGCATTTTTTATTGGCAGGTTTTATCGAAGATTCTCCGCATAATTCAGTCAGGTATGCATGCGTTGTAATACCTGATACTGACAATTCTCTATTGAGTACTTTCTGCGCTGGGTTTGCAAATTAAGTTCGCTAATCTGCAGTGGCGGGAGTACCTACTTGTTGCTTGATTGCGTTAGACTGTGACCTTGAACAACGGTCGCTGTGAACGAGTTAGGTATGTTAAGTAAAAAACAAAAAGAATCTTTGGACACCGCAACAAATAACTTTTCTGAAGAGCAATTTTTAAATATTGTTAATTCAATATCTGAATTCAAGTCATTAGAAAAAGAAACACAACTTAACTTTTTAAAAGCAGCGAACGCAATGTATCGTTCTGGAGAACAATATATTGACGATCTTGTTTATGATGCAGCCCAAAAAACATTTGCTGAATTATATCCGGATCATGAATTCGTAAATCAAATTGAGCCTGAAATTGTTGTTGATGGCAAAACAATTTCTTTGCCTGTAAGAATGCTCTCAACAGATAAGGCATATAGCAAAGAAGAGATTGTTAAATGGCTTGAGCGTATTCAAAAAGCTGCTCAGGAATTAGATATTCCAGAGCATGATATTATTATTCGTGTGACACCAAAATTGGATGGATACGCGGCATATGATGATGGCAACATTCTTTATACCCGTGGTGATGGTGCTAAGGGCAGAGATATCTCGATAGTTTTTGAGCGTGGCCTGAAGGTTGGCGGGCGCGGCTTGCGAGGTCTGGGTCAGGGCGAAATTGTCATTTCTAAATCATATTTCGACGAAAAACTCTCTGCGTATTTTGATAATTCACGAAATATGCAGGCTTCTATCATCGCAGAAAAAAATGTCGATGATCGGGTGCAACAGGCGATTGATGATGGCGCGGCGCTTTTCTTTCCATTCTCTGAATTGAGTAAGTGGGAAGGGAGTATTAATGATTTCTTGAATGGCTTTGAAGCAATAACGCAGGAGATCTGGCAATCCAGTGACTACGATGTTGATGGTGTTGTCATTGAAACTACGAATTCCCAAATCAAAGATTATATGGGGTTCACCAAACATCATCATCGTTGGCAAATAGCCTTTAAAGCGAATACGGAGAAGGCGGAAGTCTTAGTCAATAAAGTCACGCCACAAACATCCAGAACTGGCCGTATTACGCCTGTCGTCGAGCTTGAACCTACACGACTGTCAGGTGCATTGATTAGTCGTGCCACCGCGCATCATTACGGTATGGTTAAATCGAAAGGCATCGGCCCAGGCGCTGTGATCGAGCTGGTTCGATCTGGCTTGGTAATTCCGAAAATTGAACGCGTTATCAAAGCGGCTGATGCTGAGATCCCGGGAGCCTGCCCGAGTTGTGGTTCTCACGTGGTTTGGGATGGTGACAATATTGTGTGCCCGAACACCACCGATTGCCCGGCTCAGGCGGAAAATACGATCATTCATTTCTTCAAAACATTGGCAAATATTGATGGGTTTGGGCCTGCAACCATAGCCATTTTGTACGCAAATGGCATCAAGACCATTCATGATGTTTACACCTTAATGCAACAGCCTGAGAAGCTCGCGGAATGTGGTTTCAAAGAGAAGACAATAAATAATTTGGTATCACAATTAAAACTAAGTCAAACGATTGCGATTGAAGACTGGCGCTTTTTGGCGGCATTCGGCGTTGTCCGCCTTGGTTTAGCTAGCGCAGAGAGTTTGCTGCAACATCATCCGATTGAGAATATCTTTGAACTAACGGAAGAACAGATCTGTAAGATTGATGGTTTTGCTGAGAAGACCGCGACAGCTATTGTTGAAGGTCTTAACAGTATCAAAACGGAATTTAAAGCTATTTTCGACTTAGGTTTTAATCTCAACCGAACCGTTTTGCTTGGTAGTGGAACTAATGCAACGGAAAGCCCTATAGCGGGGAAAATAGTGGTCTTCACCGGCTCTATGCAACGCGGTAGCCGAGCTGATATGGAAAAAGAAGCTAAGTTATTGGGTGCGAAAGTGGCCAGTTCGGTATCAGGTAAAACAAATTATTTGATCACTGGTGAAAGTGTTGGTGCTAAAAAAATAGCGGATGCGCAAGCCAAAGGTGTTACTGTTATAACTGAAGACGAATATCTGGCGTTACTAGGAAAATAGATAGAAAAAGTCGAAAGTATATTTGTAAAATTAGTTTTTAACGAGAGCGAGCATAGAGCATTGCTCTCGTTAAAAACTCAATAATTCGAATTTCTCATTTAAAATAGGTTGATAAATATTACCCCCAATTAATTTATGATTGGCCCTGCTTTAACTAACTCTTCGCCAGCTTCCGTATCCGTATATTGCTCAAAATTATTAATAAAGCGAACTGCTCTGTTAGCGCTGAGATAGCATCGCAGGAGCCGCTTGGTTGTAAGCTCTGATAGAGAGAAATGCGGTTTGAATGATGATGGCGCGGAAGTTGTTGTGCCGTCTGTTTAGTGACAAACGGCACGCGCTAATTCAGAGTTGTTCTGAGATCAGAAAAAATGAACGATGACGATGCAAATTTTTGCGGTGTCGGGCGACACGGGCGACCAAGCGTCGAACGCCGGTACGCAGAGTCGGTGTTTTACGTAAACGAATTTTTCTTCTTGCTTGCATAGGGATTCTCCCCTCTTTACTTGTTGTCTTGTTGTTATCAGATAAGTGATATCACATCCAATACGAGAAAGAAAAGGGAAAAGCTCACGTTGTTACATGCTTTACATGCCAAACCTGCATTTAATCGTGCTGTTCCGTGATAGATCGCAGCTTTTCGGTCGACAGCTACCCTCCCGCCTTCCTATAATACGCACACTGCAATTTCCCCCCTCTATTACTTAGTGAGAGAACTGGCAACATGGAAATCTTACGAGGTGCGCCTGCGCTATCCGAGTTTCGTATCAGCAAATTGAAGGATGCATTTGCTGAAAAATCCTTACCTGTGCATGATGTCTATGCTGAATATATGCACTTTGCCGATGTCTCGGCTCCCCTCTTGAAGGCGGAACGGGTAATACTGGAAAAATTGTTACGGTACGGTCCTACCATTGCTGAACATACGCCGACAGGCTTGTTAGTTCTGGTTACTCCCCGCCCTGGCACTATCTCTCCTTGGTCATCGAAAGCAACAAACATTGCGCACAACTGTAGCCTGAAGCAAATCAACCGTCTGGAACGTGGTATCGCCTATTACATTACGGCAGATGCGCTGACGGCTGAACAACAGCAGACCATTGTGGCGTTGCTGCATGATCGCATGATGGAAAGCGTGTTTGCGAAGCTGGATGATGCGGCAGCACTGTTTGCCCATCATGAACCGCGTGCTCTGACGGCAGTTGATGTGTTGACCGGTGGTCGTGAAGCTTTGGTGAATGCTAACGTTCAGCTGGGTCTGGCGCTGGCCGATGATGAAATCGACTATCTGTTGGAAAGCTTCCAGAAACTGGGACGTAATCCAAACGATATCGAACTGTATATGTTCGCGCAGGCTAATTCTGAGCACTGCCGCCATAAGATTTTTAATGCCGATTGGACGATTGATGGTCAGAAACAGGCAAAATCGCTGTTTAAAATGATCAAAAACACCAATGAAAAACATAGCGATTATGTGTTATCTGCGTATAAAGATAACGCCGCCGTGATGGAAGGTAGTGAAGCTGGTCGTTTCTTCCCAAGCCCGGAGACTGGTGAATATCAATATCATCAGGAACCCATTCACATCCTGATGAAAGTTGAAACCCATAACCACCCAACGGCGATTTCTCCGTTCCCCGGTGCCGCTACCGGCTCTGGTGGTGAAATTCGTGATGAAGGCGCAACAGGTCGTGGTTCTAAACCAAAAGCGGGTTTAAGTGGTTTCACGGTATCTAACCTGCAGATCCCTGGCCACCACCAGCCATGGGAAACTGATTTTGGTAAGCCAAACCGCATTGTTAGCGCACTGGATATCATGATTGATGGCCCGTTGGGTAGTGCGGCATTTAACAACGAATTTGGTCGTCCGAACATTCTGGGTTACTTCCGTACCTATGAAGAAAAAGTACCAAGCCATAATGGTGACGAGATCCGTGGTTATCACAAGCCAATCATGCTGGCCGGTGGTTTAGGTAATATCCGCGGCGAACACGTGCAAAAAGGCGAAATCCCGGTTGGTGCTAAACTGGTCGTGCTGGGTGGCCCAGCAATGAACATCGGTTTGGGTGGTGGTGCTGCCTCGTCAATGACTTCAGGTCAATCTGCGGAAGATCTGGATTTTGCTTCGGTACAACGTGAAAACCCGGAAATGGAACGCCGTTGTCAGGAAGTGATCGACCGTTGCTGGCAGATGGGTGAACACAACCCGATCCTGTTTATCCACGACGTGGGTGCGGGTGGTCTGTCGAATGCAATGCCGGAACTGGTAAATGACGGTGGCCGTGGCGGTAATTTCTCACTGCGTGCGATCCCGAATGATGAGCCGGGCATGACGCCACTGGAGATCTGGTGTAACGAATCGCAAGAACGTTATGTGCTGGCTGTAGCTGCGGATCAGTTGCCGCTGTTTGAAGAGCTGTGCCGCCGTGAACGCGCGCAGTATGCGGTGATCGGTGAAGCGACCGAAGCGCAACACCTGACCTTGAATGACAGCCATTTCGATAATAAACCAATTGATATGCCACTGGATGTATTGTTGGGCAAAGCGCCTAAAATGCATCGTGAAGTGACTACTCTGCCGGCAAAAGGCAAACCGTTAGATCTGAGCGGTGTCACCGTGAAAGATGTGGCGGAACGTATCATGCGTCTGCCGACAGTGGCAGAAAAAACCTTCCTGATCACCATCGGCGACCGTACTGTAACGGGTCTGGTTGCGCGCGATCAGATGGTTGGCCCTTGGCAGATCCCGGTTGCGGATTGCGGCGTAACTGCTGCCTCTTACGACACCTATGCCGGTGAAGCAATGTCGATGGGTGAACGTTCACCGATTGCACTGCTTGACCACGCTGCTTCGGCGCGTATGTCGGTGGCAGAGTCATTGACTAACATTGCGGCCACGCAAATTGGCGATCTGAAACGCGTTAAGTTGTCAGCGAACTGGATGGCTGCAGCTGGTCACCCTGGTGAAGATGCGGGTCTGTATGCGGCAGTGAAAGCGGTAGGCGAAGAGCTGTGTCCTGAGCTGGAATTGACTATCCCGGTGGGTAAAGACTCTATGTCGATGAAAACCCGCTGGAAGCAAAATGATGAGCAGAAAGAGGTGATTGCACCGCTGTCGCTGATCATTACGGCATTTGCCCGTGTGGATGATGTGCGTAACACTGTCACACCACAACTGCGTACCGATAAAGGTGAAACCGACCTGATCTTGATCGATCTGGGTAGCGGTAAAAACCGTCTGGGTGCATCGTGTCTGGCACAGGTTTACAAACAACTGGGTGACAAAGCGCCGGATGTTGATTGCCCGGCACAGCTGAAAGGCTTCTTCAATGCTATGCAGGCATTGGTTGCTGATCGTAAATTGCTGGCTTATCACGACCGTTCCGATGGTGGTTTGTTCGTTACTCTGGCTGAAATGGCGTTTGCCGGCAAAACCGGTATCAGTATTCAACTGGATCAGTTAGCCAGTGACGACTTGTCTGTGCTGTTTAACGAAGAGCTGGGTGCCGTAATTCAGGTTGCCCGTGCTGATAAAGAAGAAATTCTGACCATTCTGGCCGGTCATGGTCTGGCGGCGAATACGTTTGTGATTGGTACGCTGAACCAGAAAGACACGCTGTGCTTTACCCGTAACGATC
>CALMKU010000288.1 GCA_937866945.1 uncultured Tolumonas sp. | reverse complement strand
ATCAGTTGCTCAAATATGGCTATGCTATGGCTGATTTATGAGGGGATCCTTCAGGACACAGCGGGCGTCGCCAAGGCCATTGATAAGCCTTTCGGATCTGAGTCAAAAAATGTATGAATTTGACACTGCTCTTGCTGATCAATGACAAAATCATTAGCAGCAGCAACCGAGAAATAAGGATCTCCTCGATAAATAATTAATGGATCGTAATCTGCCATGCCGGAGAATATCGAAGAAGAAAGATGCGGTAATACAGCTTTATTTTCCACAATCAGAATTATTGCATGGCAATGGCTGGTTAACTTTTCTCTATCCATGACCAACAAGCATCCCGAAGGAAGAGAATAATCCCCCTCGTTCAGACGCAGAACGCCTGAAAGCGTTGAGACTAAAAGCCAGTCATTACCCGCTTTTGCGCCCCCCGCCTTTTCATTATTCGTCAAACTTGCAGCCTCTAGTCTGTTTGTCACCGTTAATGGTCTATTTGAATTGATGGCATAACCCAATAGATCTTTTAATAATTCGGCGATCATTTCATAGTCTGATTCTGTCAGGAGCAAATATTTTTCATCAAATGTTAATTGGCCAAATGGGTAAGCATTCCGAATGGGTTGCATCCAACTTTTGAAGGCCACTTTTTCTTTTTTTTCTAAGACGATGGATTCTAATACATGAGATTGCTGCTGATTAATTCGTTCAGTCATTCAGGATAAACTCATAGTCTGAGATAAACAGATTACCCAATCCTATCTCTTCAGGTCGGAGTATAGGGGTAACATGTAGCCGCTTTGATAAACGAGATCGGAGTAAGTCTTGTCTCGTCCATATATGTAACCCCAATAACCAGTCCCGTGGTTTTAATACCGAATCTTGTGTCTGCAGGAAATTCAACGCTGAAACCGTTTTTCCTTGCGGCATCGTAGAGATAAATATTTTAACCAGCCTTTGGAATTCACTAGGAATTGTGAGTCGTTGTGTTTTAGCTGATGGCTCGATAGACACAGCTTCCTTTTTATTTACTTCGATGACAGATGGTGATTTTTCACGGTATTCTTTCTGAGAAATTCTTGCAGCAATAACACTACAGACGTCTTCACTATGTAATCCGATATTCGGCTGCAGTAAAATCTGGTTATCCTCAGCCGCAATGGTATTCAATGCAGTGTGCTGGTAATCGGTTAGTTTTATGTCGACTGGCCTTTCAGGAACGTATTCAGGATGCCGGAACAGGTAAGATTGCCATTTCTTCACTAATGCCGTTTGCTGATCAGGGATCGATTGTCCAAAAAGTTTGTGCCTTAAGCGTGGCAAAATGAGATTCAATCGTTCACGCGCAGCAAAGATATGGCGATCCAGCTCACTATTGAGTAGTTGGCGCAGTTCAAAATGACTGGCCCCCCATTCATCAAGGTCATCATGACTGACAATGCTCATGGCATCCATCAGGCGTTCAGCCTGTTTCAGAAGCTGCGCGTTTTCACGTCGTTTTTCCGCCATGGTGCTGACATAACCAAATTCATTTTCCAGTTTAAGACCCAAAAGATGCGTTTGATCAGACATGCTGTCAGACAGGGTATAAATCTCATCGCGCAGGCTTTGAAAATGAAATTGCGCATCGTCATGCCGGTCTTCCTGAAGCGCATTGGTATATTGCTCTACCAGATGAATGACTTGTTCCCGCCAGGCAGCGACATCCAACGCTTTAATTCTGCGCTTCTCGCGCTGGATCACGAGATCGAGCATATCTCTCAGCGGCGCAACCAAACGGAATCCATCACTTGTGTTGCCCTGTAACAAACCACTATTCACCAATAACTGAATATTGGTTGATGATTCCGTCTGTACCCGCCCCTGGGTGTAGGCATGCGTAATGAGCTCACTATGATTAGAAAGAGCCCTTAAGATCTGGCCAATCAGCATCTCCTGACTCATGAAAACAGATCTCCGGTTGCCGGTTCGTCAGGGAGCTCCTGTATCATTTCATCAATTTTCTGATGCTCCGCCAGAAAATCAGCCAGCTCGTAAAACCAGCTTATTTTTCCGGTCATTCTGTATATCTGGCGTTCTTTATTGGCCTCAACCAGATACCCATCTTTTTGCAGTTGCCGTAGCACCGTTAATAACTGCTCGGAGATTGTCTCTTTATTGCTACGCCAAACCGTGCAAATTTGGCGTAGTTCATCTCTCAGGCTGTGATGTGTCTCTAATGCATTTTGTAACTGCAGCATCGGTATCGCATCGCCTGGCTGGAGTGATTTATCCGGATGGAGCGCCTGCATGGTCAGATTGAGGAATTGGATCATCGGCCGAAAATTCAGAATTTGTTTTGAAAACACAGCATCGACCGAAGATGCCCTTGTATCAACAGACAACCAAACCGCATACCATGCAGAATTGGTCGTTGTAATCAACAAAACCATATCAACCTGTCTTAGCCAGTCATTCAATCGCCGTCTAAAATCATCATCTTTGAGCGCTTTCCACTCATCTGGTTTTGAATATTCACAAATAAACCCGCCCTGAAGCAGTTCCCGAGCAACTGATTCAAACATGCGCTATCTCCCCTGAAGCAGAAAGCAAATCATCTAATTCATCAGCAAGTTGACCAAACTGATCAGTAAATGTGGTAATACGCCGATGCGGCTTCTCGATGTAATAGGCATATGGGAAATGCTGCAACAATTCAGGATCGGGATCGGGGAAAGCACTGGCGATCCGAATTTGATTTTTTTCGAGCATCCCCAGAAGACGAACACTGTTTTCCCGTGAAAAATTACCTAATTCATCCACTGGCCAGCTCACCACGGTTTGAGAGTTTTTCCCGCGAAGCAAGTTCATTAACGACACCAGGATCTGCATCAGGATGAGATATGACAAACCATTACTGGAAATATTCTCCAGTGCCTTGTCTGTTTTAGCCGATTTTTTGACCGTGCCTTCGTAGACAGTGACTTCAACATCAAACAGATCTTTCAATGGTGTTTCCCGACTCTGCGATAAAAACAGATCGCACAATTCTGTTTGCAGTTGAATCAACGCATCGGGTGGTAACTGCCCCTGATCATGCTGCTGCCATTGGTGATAATCTCTTTCGAAGCGCTCGAGAGTTGACCAGAAATCAAGTTGATCTATTAATGAAATAAGGCTGATTTCAATCCGATTAATTGCATCAAACACGCTGGTATCTACCAACTGACTGGATAGCTGACGGGATTTGCCAGAAATCGCATCGTGATATTTCTTCAGATTGCGACGATAACTGATGATCCGCTCGGCATTATTTCTCATTTCATCACGAACGATCGAACGCCATTGAGACAGTTCTACTTCATAGAAGGTATTGATCGAGTCGACACATTTCAGCCAGTCTTTATACTCATGCGCCTGCTTTTCTGATTGCATTTGCTGCCAGAATTTTTCTCCCTGACTACCAGACTTAGCAGTAAAGGCACTGGATAGTGTCGAAAAGCAATGGATACCCTGGCTCATGAGTTTAGATTGTTGCTTCCGGCTATTATCCCAGCGGTTCTGGATAATATCGGCTGTAATACTCTCATCCCATTGCAGGTCTGTTTTACTGTAGTAGGACGCGCTGTCATCGACGATCCGCTGACTGGTGTTTTTTTGTAACGTCAGCTTATCGAGCAAATGACGGAGTCGTTTTATTTCATTCTGAAGTTGCCCGATCTGTTGTCTGAATTGTTTTTCCTGTGCCTGCCAGTGCAATTTATCCGATTCGAGCTGTGTTTGGCTTTGTGTGACCTTCTCTTCCAGCAACGGTTTTTGCGACCAGTCATTGGTTAACCAGCGTTCATATTTGTCAATTTCTGAGCGAGACTCCGTCGCCTCTTTTTGCTGTGCACGCAGCCCTTGTAACTTATTTTCCTCTCGTCTTAGGGTGGCGACATCAACACCTTGGTCTGCCATAGCCCTGTCTGATTCTGCCCGAAGTGCAACCAGAACCAGCTCTTGTTGCTGACGAATTTTTTCAATCGCCTGCTCAATCATCACTCGCTGTGAATCAAATTGTTGCTGCTGCTGTTGGATCAATTGCTGTTCTTTACTCTGCAGCGTTTGAGCAACGATCTGCCACTCCTTTGTGATCTGCGTTTTGAGTGCGTCTAAGGTCTTGAGTTCTTGTTCGATGAGGTCGATCTCACCCTGAAGTCTGATTTTCTCCTGACGAATATATTCTGCCTGCTGAAAGTGAATACCCTTTCGTTCTTCTTTGAGGCTAGCCAGATTGTTTTGTTTCTTCTGCAATTGATTCAGCACATCATACAATTGCTGATCTGTGTTTTTGATATCCCGCGCAATCAGGGTAAGTGCCTGTTCGCCATTTTTGATGATTTCTTTTTGCTGGGTTACGGCAGCCACAGCTTCTGTGATCCGGTTTTCCAGTAATAACCGATTGGAGTGTGCTTGTGGCTCAATCGCATTAAGATCGAGCTTAACGCCAAAAAATGAATCACCTTCGGTGAGCTCAGGGATTAAATCATCACGAAGTAGTAATTGCGGGTTAATGACTTTACCTATCGTCTCCTGCCACCCAAGGATATGATCATCCAGAAAGCGAAGCAGGTGATTCGGTTCGCGATCTAAATATGCTTCCAGAGCTGATAATTCTTTTCCCAGTTCACGCAGAATACGTTGTTCTTGCTCAAGCCCTGACAGATGCTGATTTTGTTTGTTTTTCAGCTCTCCCTGCCGGAGTTTTAACGCTGTACTCTGCTGATTGAGCGCCTGAATTTCAGAGTCGACAACTTCGATTTCGGCATTTTTCTTCCGTTCTAGATCAGATAATGACTGCGATGGCACCGGATTGGATAAATGCGCTTTCAATTGGCCTAACTGCAATTGGAACACTGAAACCTGTTCATTCGCTTGCACGTCTTTTTGTCGGAACAGCAACTCCTGTTGTTGCCGCTCCTGCTTTATTTGCTGAATTATGCGGTCTTTTTCTTCATGAAATGCTTGTTGTTGTTGCTGAATGGAAGCCTGCCGTTCAGCAATACGGTTGTGGAATTCATGTTCCTGTTCATGCATCAAGTGCTGATATTTAAGCTGAATGCCCTCAGCACCACTGCGCAATTTTGTCAGTCCATCGGATGTATCTTTTATCGCCAATTCAATTTGTGGTAAGCGCTCGACTAGCTGTTGTAACTGAACGATATTTTTTTGCTGATAAACACCATATTCCTGCTTCAGGGTTTTAAGCTGCAGCTCAACTGATTGCTTTTCTTGTTCAAGGCGAATTTTATTTTTTTCATAATCAGTCAGACCCTGTGTATAGGATTGATTGGCTGTTTCATGTTTCGTATTCAGGGCTTGCCGGTCACGCTCAGTTTGTTCAATCTGCAGATTCATATGATCGAGCAACCGGACTGATAAACCAGCAATTGCCTGTAAACTCTCATGATTCGATTGCCATGCTTGCGCAATGGTGGTCAGTTCATCCGCTTTTTCTTTACATTGCTCGATCTGATGTAACTGTTTCTGGCTTTCCATCAGATCGTGAATATGGTGGTGATCAAGCCGCAGATGAGAAAACAACTGGCCGCTATCAGTAATGCCAATATCTGTCTGGATAATCGTTGCAATAATATCTTTGAATGCTTCGAATGAGGGAGCACGACCTAAAATGCCTAACACCACTTTTTCAATATGCTCGATATTCTGCGATTTGGCACAAAGCGAAAAACGCGTGCGATATTCATTCAGATTTCGTAACCAATCTTTATCAGTACCCGATGTTGATTTGAAATTGAACTGGATCACTTCTTTATACTGAGTTGGCGTCAACCAGCTGCTGCGGATACGATTGCTACGTTTTACCCTTGATACTAAATCAGCAGAGCTAAGAGATACCCAACCGCCATCCGTTTGATGAAGCATAAACAATGAACGATCATAGGCACTGTCAATTAACAGATACTGAACTTGCCTACCACTGTTATTTTGCCAACCTCTCAGCACAACCATGCAGGTTTGCATATCGCCAGCCATTCCTGGCCGGACATATTCATAAATAATGTAGCTACTTTCGCGCGGCAGATAATATTCTACGAATGATTGTCGTGTAGCCACCTTACGAACGGTTTGCCCCGGTTGCGCCCCATAAAAAATGGGGATGAGCTGTAAGAAAGTTGTTTTACCTACCCCATTATCACCGTTGAAATTGGCGTGCTGATCAAGCGGCACGTCAATTTCTAAGCCTTGCGCGTAAGAATCTATGCAGATAATTCGTTTTAGTTGATACATGATCTATCCTTTCCCTTGGTATATTTAATCGCAATCTGCAGATGAATGAATCTGAGGTTTAAACCCATGTCGATATATTGCGACAATACTTTCAGGCGTCAGGACCGAGACACAATCACGTGTCTTTAGAGCTAATGAACTCTTCAGATAACCATCATGTGACCACAAGAAATATTGACCTTTCCATATCAAATAAGCATTTCCATCATGCTCAAAAATTGTTCCATCCGGTAAGGAGTTCAGAGATGCTGTAAATGTAACTTTCTTTTTATTCTGATCAACTCGTTCAAGATGCAGCTGTT
>CALMKU010000287.1 GCA_937866945.1 uncultured Tolumonas sp. | reverse complement strand
GCCGTTTCTACGAGTCGTTTCATAAATTGGTGGGAGTAACGCCGCATCAATATCGATTGAATACCCGCAGCGCGGCAGAGCAACTTTATACGGCAGAAAAAGTGACAGCCTGATGCTGTCACTCTCTGTTCCCGCCCATTACATGCGGGCAAATTGCGGCAACCAATCACCATGCGCGCGACGCAAATCATCAACCAGATCGTGAATTTGATCTAAATCCAGCTCCGCACTGGTATGCGGATCAAGATAAGCGGCATGGTAGATATATTCCGGATCTTCCGTCATCAAGGCTTCCACCGTCAGTTGTTGCACATTGATGTTAGTTCGCATCAATGCCGCTAATTGCGGTTGCACAGGACCAAACTTGACCGGCTGTACGCCGTTACGATCGACCAGACAAGCCACTTCCACCGCACAGTCTGCCGGCAAATTATCGATCAAGTCTTTGTTCAGCACGTTACCGTAAATAACCGATGGTTCACCGGTTGCCAACGAGTTAATGATCGAAGCAGCATATTCACGACTCTGCTTAATCTCAATGTCATGTTCCGTTTCGATGCGTTGTAACTCGGCAGCCCAATCGGCCATCTGCTTTTCGCAACGGCGCGGATATTCATCCAGTGGAATATTAAATTTTTCGATTAAATCAGGGCGATCGCGTTTAATAAACCACGGAGAATATTCGGCAAAATGTTCGCTTGATTCCGTTACGAAATAGCCAAATTTACGCAGAATTTCATAACGAACACGATTACCATCCGGTACTTTTCCCGCAACAGCCAATGCTTTTAAGCGAGGATAGAGATCTTCTGTCGAGCCATCCGGCAGGCGCTGCGTAAATTGGTTATAAAACGCCATGTGGTTGATACCGGCACAGGTATAAACCAGATTTGCCGGCTCAACGCCCAAATCATACGCCAACTCTTCTGCCGTACCCTGCACGGAATGACACAGCCCGACATACTGAATTTCCGGCACCATGCGTTGCACGGCCAGACTTAAAATCGCCATAGGGTTGACGTAATTCATCAGCAACGCATGAGGACACAATTCCCGCATATCGCGCGCAATATCCACCAGCACAGGTACCGTACGCAAGCCACGCATAATACCGCCAATGCCTAATGTATCCGCAATAGTCTGGCGTAATCCGTATTTTTTCGGGATATCAAAATCAACCACGGTGCTGGGTTTATAACCACCAACCTGAAACATGGTGATCACCACATCCGCGCCTTGTAACACCTCGCGGCGTTCCATACTGGCACTGACGGTAGCGGGCACTTTCAACGCGGAAATGATTTGTCTGGCGACCAATTGTGATTCTTGCAGACGTTTACTGTCGATATCTTGTAATGCGATATGTGTAGAAATTAAGGCGGGTTGCTGTAACAGATCACGCACGATATTCCGCATGAACACTGTGCTGCCAGCACCAATAATAGCGACTCTCATAGATTTGACTCCGTAACGATGGGCTTGATGTGATGATTAGTATCAAGCCCGACCGCCTCTCGGGTCACTCCACGTTACCAGCAACCTGTTCCCAAAAACTAAGCTTGTTCCAACCAGTTTTTATCACGTGACACGACATTGAGTCGCATGCGCAGACCATGTCTGTCCAAGCCGTAATAGTCGGCTAACTGACCCGATATCTGCAGGCCCAACTGTTCATATAAAGTTCGGGCAGGTA
>CALMKU010000286.1 GCA_937866945.1 uncultured Tolumonas sp. | reverse complement strand
GATGACAGCCATTTGATCAATCCGGTTATTGTCGATTGTACTTCCGATGAAACTATTTCCGGTCAGTATGCCGATTTCCTGGCTGCTGGTTTCCACGTCGTTACACCAAACAAAAAAGCCAACACCAGTTCTATTCAGTACTACCGCGAACTGCGTCGCACTGCTCAGGCTACGCGTCGTAAGTTCCTGTACGAAACCAACGTCGGTGCGGGTCTGCCGGTTATCGAAAACCTGCAGAATCTGATCAAAGCTGGTGATAGACTACAGGCCTTTAACGGTATCCTGTCCGGTTCACTGTCGTTTATCTTCGGTAAACTGGATGAAGGCAGCAGCTTCTCGGAAGCCACTTTAACCGCCAAAGGTAATGGTTTCACTGAACCCGATCCGCGTGATGACTTAAGTGGGATGGACGTTGCGCGTAAACTGTTAATTCTGGCGCGTGAAGCGGGTATGCCGCTGGAGCTGAGCGATGTTGTGGTGGAACAAGCACTGCCACCAGGATTTGACGCTTCTGGTTCTACCGATGAATTCATTCAACGTCTGCCTGAAGCCGATGCCTGGTTCCGTGAGCGTGTTGCCGCTGCTAAAGCAGAAGGCAAAGTATTGCGTTACGTCGGCAGCATCGAAAATGGTCAGTGCAAAGTGGCTATTAAAGAAGTGGACGAAAACGATCCGTTATTCAAAGTGAAAGATGGTGAAAACGCATTGGCGTTCTTCTCTACCTACTATCAACCGATCCCTTTAGTCTTGCGCGGTTACGGTGCGGGCACTGAAGTAACAGCGGCAGGGGTCTTTGCAGATCTGCTGCGCACCCTGAACTGGAAGCAAGAGGTATAATTCATGACCGTAGTAGCATACGCTCCGGCCTCGATTGGTAATGTCAGTGTTGGTTTTGACGTATTAGGTGCCGCGCTGGCACCTATTGATGGTGCTCTGTTAGGCGATCGTGTTGAAGTTTCCGATCACGATGCGCCATTTGCGTTGAGCTGTCAGGGTCGCTTTTCGTATAAATTACCAGCAGAAGCAGAAAAAAATATCGTTTACGACTGCTATCTTGGTTATGCCGCCGCACTGAAAAAACGTGGCTTAAGTATTAAACCACTGCGCATGGTGCTGGAAAAAAATCTGCCAATCGGCTCTGGTTTAGGTTCCAGCGCATCCAGTATTGTTGCCGCTCTGGCCGCACTCAATGCCTTTCATGATTATGCGCTGGATCAGACGGAAGCCTTATTGCTGATGGGCGAGCTGGAAGGTCAAATCTCTGGTTCGATCCATTATGACAACGTAGCGCCATGTTATCTCGGTGGTCTGCAATTGATGATCGAAGAAGAAGGTGTCATCAGCCAGTCAGTGCCGACCTTTGATAACTGGTATTGGGTCTCTTGTTATCCGGGGATCAGCATTTCTACCGCCGAAGCGCGTGCCATTCTGCCGGCACAATATCGCCGTAGTGATTGTCTGACTTACGGTCGTCGTTTGGCTGCATTCGTGCATGCCAGCCACACCGGTCAGGAGAAATTGGCTTCAGCGATGTTGAAAGATGTTATTGCTGAGCCATATCGTCAGGCATTAATTCCTAAATTTAACGAAGTGCGTCAGCATGCTGCCATGTCTGGTGCACTGGCTACCGGTATCTCCGGTTCAGGCCCAACTGTCTTTGTTGCGATGACTGATAAGCAACAGGCATTACGTATGAAAGAGTGGCTGGAAGCGAACTTCATCCAGAATGAAGATGGTTTCTGCCATGTCTGCAAGATTGATCGTCAGGGAACACAAATTACAGGACAAGGACTATGAAGCTTTACAACATCAAAGATCATTCAGAACAGGTCAGCTTTGCGCAAGCCGTGAAACAAGGCTTGGGTCGTGGTCAGGGTCTGTTTTTCCCAGAACAGATTGCTCCGTTAGCCGATGTGAATGCATTGCTGGAGAAACCACTGGTAGAACGTTCAGTGACTATTCTGAAGCACTTGATCGGTGATGAGCTGTCTCAAGAAAAACTGGAACAGATGGTAGCGACCGCGTTCTCTTTCCCCGCACCGCTGGCGAAACTTGCTGACAACTGTTATGCACTGGAATTGTTCCATGGTCCGACACTGGCATTTAAAGATTTCGGTGGTCGTTTCATGGCGCAATGCCTGACGGCGTTCAGTACCGGTGAAAAGATCACTATCCTGACTGCAACTTCAGGTGACACTGGTGCGGCGGTAGCGCATGCTTTCTATGGTCTGCCAAATATTGAAGTTGTGATCCTTTATCCAAACGGCAAAATCAGCCCGTTACAGGAAAAACTGTTCTGTACGCTGGGTGGCAATATTCGCACTATCGCGATCGAAGGCACTTTCGATGATTGTCAGGCGATGGTGAAACAGGCATTTGATGATGAAGAGTTGAAGAAAGCGATTGGTCTGAATTCAGCAAACTCTATCAATATCAGCCGTTTGGTTGCTCAGATCTGTTATTACTTTGAAGCGATTGCGCAGCTGCCGCAGGCTCAGCGCGAACAAGCAGTGATTGCCGTGCCTTCTGGTAACTTCGGTAACCTGACGGCTGGTCTGATCGCGAAAGCGTTGGGTTTGCCAGTGAAACGCTTTATTGTAGCCACCAATGCCAACGATACGGTGCCACGTTATTTGGCGGAAGGCACTTGGTCTCCTAAAGAAACTGTTCCAACACTGTCAAATGCGATGGATGTTAGCCGTCCGAACAACTGGCCGCGCGTGGAAGAACTGTTTAAGGTTAACGGTTGGGATCTGAAAGAGCTGGGTTACGCCGCGCGTTCTGACGAAGAAACTCGTGCCAGCCTGAAAAAACTGCATGCGGCAGGTTATTTGTGCGAACCACACGGTGTGATCGCGTGGGATGTACTGCAATCGCAATTGGCTGCTGATGAAACCGGCATCTTCCTGTGTACTGCTCATCCGGCCAAGTTCAAAGAAAGCGTGGAAGAGATCCTGAACATCACATTGCCATTGCCAAAAGAATTGGCTGATCGTGCAGAGTTGCCACTGCTGTCGGCATTTATGCCAGCTGACTTTGCCAAACTGCGTGAGTTCCTGTTAGCGTAAATAGGTTTATTTATATCAACGCTGTGAAAAACCCTCTTCGGAGGGTTTTTTGTGCCTGATTATTTACGACAGTGAAAAATTGAAGGAGAGGGACAGGTAAATTGGCGGCAAATTTAGGTAATAAAAAAGCCGACTTTTCAGCCGGCTTCTTTTAACAACCCGAAGGGTTATTATTTCTTGATGCGCAGTACTGGGCTTTCACCCAGAGTCACAGGACCAGACAATTTGGTCATTGATTTCACGTCATCCATGTTAGAAATAACAACTGGAGTCAGAGTTGATTTTGCATTGCTCTGCAGGAATGCCAGGTCGAACTCAATAATAGTGTCGCCTTTCTTAACCTGCTGGCCTTCCTGCGCGATGCGGGTAAAGCCTTGGCCTTTCAGTTCAACAGTATCAATACCGAAGTGAACAAACAGTTCGATACCTGAATCTGATTCCAAAGAGAATGCATGATTTGTTTCGAAGATTTTACCGATCACGCCGTCACATGGAGCAACCATTTTGTTGCCAGTTGGCTTGATAGCAATACCATCACCGACGATTTTCTCAGCGAAAACCACGTCTGGTACGTCTTCAATCGGTACAATCTCACCAGACAATGGTGCAAAAATTTCGATACCGGCAGTATCCGTTGCACTGTTGTCAGAAGAGACCATCTTCTTCAAAAAATCAAAAAAGCCCATGGTTTAGCTCCTGAATAATTATGTTGATCAATACGATTCTATCAGACTGCTCTGTTCTTCACAAAGTACTCATCTACAATCGCTTCAACCTCAGCAGCTGTAGCTGATGCCAATGCACGGTCAGCCAGATCTTTCGCAACAGCATAGCTGGTGCTACGAACTAATTGTTTCACACGTGGGATAGACATCGCACTCATTGAGTACTCATCCAGACCCATACCCAGCAGCAGCACGGTAGCGCGTTCGTCGCCAGCCAATTCGCCGCACATACCGGTCCATTTGCCTTCCGCGTGTGATGCATCGATAACCTGTTTGATCAGATTCAATACTGCTGGAGACAGTGGGTTGTACAGGCGAGAAATCATCTCGTTACCACGGTCAACCGCCAGTGTGTACTGGGTCAAATCGTTAGTACCGATACTGAAGAAGTCAGCTTCTTTCGCCAGATGACGAGCCATTACTGCTGCAGCTGGTGTTTCCACCATGATACCTACTTCGATGTTTTCATCGAAAGCGATACCTTCGCTGCGCAGTTCTTCTTTCAGCTCAACGAGTTCTTCTTTCAGTGAGCGGAACTCTTCCACAGAAATGATCATTGGGAACATGATACGCAGCTTACCGAAAACGGAAGCACGCAGAATCGCGCGTAACTGAGTGTGCATGATGTCTTTGCGATCAAAGAAGATACGCACAGCACGCCAGCCCAGGAACGGGTTCATCTCTTTCGGGAACTTCATGTAAGGCAGTTCTTTGTCGCCACCGATGTCCATGGTACGAACAATGATTGGCTTATCAGGCATGGACTGAGCCACTTCTTTATAAGCCTGGAACTGTTCCTGCTCAGATGGCAGAGAATCACGATCCATGAAGAGGAATTCGGTACGGTACAGACCAACACCTTCAGCACCATTACGGTGTGCACCATCCATATCTTTCAGGGTGCCGATGTTGGAGCAGACTTCTACCTGATGACCATCAGTGGTAGTGGCTGGCAATTCACGCAGTTTAGCCAGCTCAGCTTTTTCTGCCAGGAATTTAGCCTGAGCAGCTTTAGTTTTGCTGATAACCTCGTCAGTCGGGTTGATATGCACCTGATTGTGGATAGCATCCAGGATCAGGAAATCACCGCTCTGTACACGTTTAGTAACGTCGTTAGTACCTACAATCGCTGGCAGTTCCAAAGAACGCGCCATGATAGAGGTATGAGAGGTACGGCCGCCGATATCAGTTACGAAACCACGCACGTAGTTCAGGTTGATCTGAGCTGTTTCTGATGGAGTCAGATCGTTAGCAACCAGGATCACTTCTTCATCGATAGTGCTCAGGTTGACAATTTCCATACCCAGCACGTTTTTAACCAGACGATTGCCGATATCACGGAAATCGGTGGCGCGTTCGCGCAGATATGGATCATCCAATTCCGCCATCATAGAAGCATATTGCTCAATGGCTTGGTGGATTGCACGATCAGAACTAACCAGTTCATCGCGGATCAGGGTAAGAATATCCTGTTCGAGTTCTTCGTCCTCGAGCAGCATGATATGGCCTTCAAAAATAGCCTCTTTCTCTTCACCGAAAGTCTTACCAGCCATTTCTTTGATGGCTTCCAATTGTTGTGCAGACTTGGTGCGAGCTTCGTAAAAACGAGCAACTTCGCTATCAACCTGAGAAGAAGAAATTGGAGCCTGATTGATAACAATGTGTTGTTCTTTCAGCACCAGGGCCTTGGCAAATGCAACGCCAGGCGATGCCAGGATACCAGAGATCATAGCCGTACCTATGTTGTTGTGTTAACAGGGATAAAAAGTGCTAATGGAAAAAACTGGATTATTCCAGTGTATCCATCAGGGCAACCAGTTTATCTACCGCTTTCTTCTCATCGCTACCTTCAGCACGGATAGTGATAGTGGTACCTTTAACCAGACCCAGAGTTTGCAGTTTGAACAAGCTCTTAGCGCTAGCAGATTTACCGCCACTGATCACAGTTACTTCGCTTTGAAATTCTTTAGCTTCTTTAACGAATTGCGCAGCAGGACGTGTGTGCAGACCGTTTTCAGCAGTAATTAGTACAGACTTCTCGTACATTTGTTCACCCCAAATTAAATAAATCCATATTGTTGAGCCAGCTAAGGATAACATCGACCTGCTGCGGAGATAAACGATTTTGCATATTAAAACGCTACTTTTTGCATAATGTTACCGAGTTGTTATTGATAAAATAATAGCTTGTAGTATTGGCACTGCTGCCTCGTTAACCAAAGAGTCGATGTTTTGAGGC
>CALMKU010000285.1 GCA_937866945.1 uncultured Tolumonas sp. | reverse complement strand
GCTTGCAGCACCTGATAACCATCCATTACGGGCATCGTCAGGTCCAGAAATACCAGATCGCCATGACCAGATAAGATTTGCTCTAATCCTTCCTGACCATTGCCGGCAAAGTGAATATTTATATTCCAGTCAGAAGGTAATGCTCTGGCCAGTTGTTTACGGGCAAAACCGGAGTCATCACAGATCAATACATTTAGCGGCATGCTGATTTCTCATATCGGGTATTTTCTTGAGTATAAAATGAGAATGAGCAAATAAATGCGAGTTTCTGATCTACAAACACAGAAGCGCGATCTATTTATCTATTTGGCTGCATTCTTATCATCTAAAGAACGATTATTACCTCATAATCGTAACGCTTGCGACGACAGTAACCGCAGCAATTCACTTTCAGTGACAGGTGGTGATAGGTAATAACCTTGCAGATAATCAATTTTAAGACGTCGGCAAATCTGCGCTAACTCGACGTTACAAACGTATTCAGCGACGGTTTTAACACCAATTTTTTTAGAAAAAGTAACGATCGACTCAACAATATCAAGGATCAAAGGATCGAGATGACATTCTTTGATCAATGAGCCATCTATCTTCAAATGATCTGCCCCTAGATGCGCCAGATGTGAGTAGTTGGAATAACCGGAACCAAAATCATCTACGGCCAACGATGCACCCGCTAACGCGATCCGTTTTTGAAAGGCACGAACCAATTCATAATCACCCATGCTTTCTGTTTCTACGATCTCAAAAATCAGATGCTGGGCTATTGAACGATCAGCCAAGATATCATCGATATAATTTAACGTATCGGCATTTGTAAAATCATGGGCGCTGAGGTTCACCGCAAAACTATGTGCGGTGGCCCTGATCATTTTGACCGCTTCGGTCAGCACTTTCTTGGTGATTTCAGGATACAAATTGGCTTTTTGCGCAACATGAATGAATTCGTTGGGTGGAACGACTTTGTTTTCTTCATCAAAGAGACGGATCAGGCATTCAAAATGGCTGATAGTGTTGTTATTGGCATGATAAATAGGCTGGTATTGCACCCACAATTGATCGTTTTGTATCGCTCGTTTGACCTTTTTGGTCATGAATTGGTTGGATTCCATTTCTTGTAAAATGGGTAAATCCTTCTGATAAAACACGATACTGGAATGATCTTTTCTGGCTTGTATCAGCGCTTTATCGGCACGCGTCAGCAAGGGTATGGCATTTTCCTGCCATTTCTCCGGGCGGCTACTGATACCCGTACAAAACTGAATGCTGAAGCGATCTTGTTTTACTTCAATATCGGTATGTTTAAAATCATCCAGTACATCATTGATTGTATCGGTAAATGCGTTTTCCGGAATATGATTAGTGGCCGCTAAGGCGTATTGCCCGCCGGTTAGATGATACAAACGATAGCAGGGGGGATTAGTTAGCGGAACTTGATGTTGAATTCGACCTGCCACTTTATTTAATACATGGTCGCCGGTATCAATACCATAAAAATCATTGATCGCACTGAAAGACAAAATATCCAGAATTGCTAAATGACGGGGAAAAAAATCCTGATTGTAAGTCAGGTCGCGTAACAGATGATTGCGATTGGGTAGCCCGGTTAGTTTCTTAAAATAGAGCTGATCATAGATGGTTTTAGTCTGGCGGTTGATTTCATCCTGCAATGAGTTATTCGCCTGATCTAGTTCATTGCTGGTCGTTCGGAATAGATGATACAAACCGGATTGTTGTAAATTCGCTTGCGGTTTCCATTTTTCAATCGGTTCTTGCACGATTAACGGGGAGGTCTCTGACATCAACAGGCAGGTTAATGTATGCCCTAAAATATGTGCGCTTTGATTATGATGGAAAAACTCACCATAAGAAAAAAAGCCGGCCGTATTTGGGTGTTCCTGGAATATTTCCAGTTCTGACTGGACACTCTCTTTCAGATAATCGAGACGGCCGGCACAAGAATAGATAAATGTGGCTTCGGCTTGTGCTAATGGCAGCTGTGATAATAAATAGCGTGATTCTTTGGCAATATTTGGCAGATCTGAGAACGCAAACTGTACCTTGCTGTTTTCGAGCAATTTACCATCAAAAGTAATCGATCCATCAGCGTGAAAAATGCGGGGATTTCGTGAAAGTGTGACTCCGTTTTGTACTTGATAAAGAGGGAAATCCGCCATAGCAGTGGATAAACTAGCGGCAACTTCGGCACCAAGATATTTAGCGTAAATATCCTGTGCGGGCTGATTATCGATCGTAAAAACCCGGTTGTATTGCACGGACGTCAGCGTGAGTTGTTTACCAATTCCATTCCAACCAAAGGCATATTTATTGAGTAAATATAATTGGGGAGAGGAAATGGTGACTAATGCGATTCCTTGATCGGTGATCCCGTGTTCTGTGAACTGTAACGGCGGTTCAGTTGTTGCTCCCTGAGATGAATAGCCACCTGCTAATACGACATCCGGGTTTAACAAACAAAGTTTATCCAGTAGAAATCCGGCTTGTTGAATGGCAGGGCTGGAAAATAGCAGCATTAAACGCGTATTTTCACTGACTATGCGCTGATCAACCAAATCAGCTAGTGCTATCAAGTTATCCTGACATGTTGGTATTAGTAACGTTTTTATCTGGCTGTGTTCAAAGGTACAGATCTGCAAGATAGTATGCTGAGAATTATAGCGCTGGCCGGCGATCTATGAACCGGTGGAAGTGCCTAAGATTTTGGCGTCAGGCAATACGGATTGAATAGAACTTAAGATGCCGGCTACTGCCGATTTTTGTGTCAGACAGGTGAATATCTGTATCAGTATTTCCTGCTCATTCGCGATATTATTTTGCGAACAAAAGGTGTGAAGTGAGGAAGACAGATCACTATGACTTTCTATTTCTAAGACATAAGTTTTAATCATAGCTATTCTTCACCGCTTACTTCGATTATTTCCAAGCTGATAGTATATCGATTATAAACATACCGATAATCTATTCTTCTGGTAAGTCATCTGACAACAACGAGATTCGACGAATCCGTGATCCGTTATACATAACCTTCATATAACTTTTCTAGCTTAACCACGAGAAAATGTCATGAATACTACGATTGCTAAAATCAAAGCTCACAAATCTATCCGTGCTTATACCGATCAACCAATCACGGCGGAACAACTCGATGAAATTTTTGCTGCAGCACAGCAAGCTCCTAGTTCTAGTTTTC
>CALMKU010000284.1 GCA_937866945.1 uncultured Tolumonas sp. | reverse complement strand
CCGGTCAGTAATCCTCGTTTTGTTATGGCGGTCATTATTAATGAGCCCAAAGCTGGTACCTATTACGGCGGCTCTGTCGCAGGCCCCACTTTTGCAGAAGTTATGAGCAGTGCCTTGCAATTGTATAATGTGCCTCCCGATGCCTTACCGGATCCTAAAGAAGAGCTGAATACTGCTCAACGCAGCGAGGTGAAGAAAAATGCCACTCGCTCTTGATCAATTACTGGCCGGTTTCAATATCGAAGCCCCTTCTGTTGCTCTCACTGACATGCAATTAGATACCCGGTTGTTACAACCGGGCTCATTGTTTTTGGCCTTACAAGGTCATGCAATCGATGGGCGCCGGTTTATGCAACAGGCAGAACAAAGCGGTGCCGCAGCCATATTATTTGATAATGGTGACGGTTTTGTACCGCCGAGATTGAATATTCCCTGCATAGCCGTTCCTGCGTTAGCGGAGAAAGTCAGTGAACTGGCAGGCCGGTTTTATGATGAGCCAGCCCAAAAATTGGCATTAGTTGGGGTTACGGGTACGAATGGAAAAAGCACCTGTACTCAGCTGATCGCAAACTGGACGGAATTACTGGGTCAACGAGGTGCCGTGCTGGGTACGCTGGGGAATGGTTTATTTGGTCAATTACGGGCGACAGAAAATACCACGGGCAGTGCCATCTCTATTCAGCAGGAATTAGCGCATTTTGCCGCTGAAAAAGTAAATGTCGCCGCGATGGAAGTTTCTTCGCATGGATTGGTGCAACACCGGGTCTCTGCATTACCGTTTGCTGCAGCCGTGTTTACTAATCTCAGTCGAGATCACCTCGATTATCATCACACCATGCAGGCGTATGCCGATGCTAAGCGTCAGATCTTTCAACAAACCGCAGCAGAACATTGCATCCTGAATGCAGATGATGAAACGGCCTATAATTGGTTGCTGCAGATGCCGCAAGCTGTTGTTTACGGTATTGATCGGCAACTACCGGCACATCCGGGGCTGTTTGTTTATGCAACTGAGGTAAAATATCACCCGCAGGGTATCACTATCAGCATTCACTCTTCCTGGGGGGATGGTGTATTATCTGCGCCCCTTCTTGGGAAGTTTAATGTATCGAATTTGCTGGCAGCGTTAGCGGTAATGTTGGTTTTGCAGTACGACTTTGAAACGCTGTGTCAGACGGCAGCCCATCTACAGCCAGTCACCGGTCGAATGGAGTGTTTTGGTAATCAGCAGCAGCCATTAGTGGTCGTTGATTATGCACATACCCCTGATGGATTGGAAAAAGCATTACAAGCGGCAAGACAGCATTGCTATGGCCGTTTGTTTTGTATTTTCGGCTGTGGTGGTGACCGGGATCGTGGTAAACGGCCACAAATGGCAGCGATTGCTGAACAATGGGCGGATACTATCATTCTCACTGATGACAACCCTCGTACTGAAGATCCTACCATCATTATCGCGGATATGTGTACTGGGCTGCAGAAACCTGCAACGGCACATATTGAACATTCGCGTCTGCGAGCCATTGAGCTGGCACTGTCGCAGGCAGTGGCCGGCGATATTATTTTAGTGGCGGGTAAAGGCCATGAAGATTACCAAATTATTGGTAAAGAAAAACGCCATTACAGTGATCGTGAAACAGTTATGCAGCTACTGGGAGTAACGTCGTGATACCTATGTCATTAGCACAAATAGCTTTGGTGACGGATGGTCAGTTGCTGAATTGTTCTGACCCGTCACTCACTATCTGTAACGTCAGTACCGATACACGAACAGTCACCAATGGTGCCTTGTTTCTGGCATTGCTTGGCGAACGCTTTGATGCGCATCAGTTTGTAGCGCAAGCTATCACCAATGGTGCTGTCGTGGCAGTTGTTTCTCGTCCGCTGGCTGATGTCGCTATTCCGCAAATTCTGGTGGCGGATACCCGGGTTGCTCTGGGTCAGATCAGTGCATGGGTGCGTAAACAACTGGATCTGCAGATCGTTGCAATCACCGGTAGTTGTGGCAAAACCACATTAAAAGAGATGTGCGCGGCTATTTTACAGCAGGTGGCGCCGGTATTGGCGACACAAGGCAATCTGAATAATGAAATCGGGGTTCCGCAAACCTTACTGCGGTTAACGCCGGCAGAGCGTTATGCCGTGGTAGAACTAGGTGCGAATCATCCCGGCGAAATTGCCTGGACAACTTCATTGGTTAAACCTGATGTTGCGGTCATTAATAACGTTGCGGCTGCCCATCTAGCCGGATTTGGTTCATTACGCGGTGTCGCTGTTGCTAAAACAGAGATTTTTGGCGGTTTATCTGCCTCGGGTACCGCCGTTATCAACGCAGACAGCGAGTTCTATGACTGGTGGCGAGAAATCCTATCGGTACGCACGGTTAGTTTTGGGTTACAAAATTCGAAAGCCGATTTTCGTGCCGAAAACGTGAAACAGGATGAACAAGGCATTGCTAGTTTTACTCTGTGTACACCTGACGGACAGATCGATATTCAATTGCCGATCCCTGGTCTGCACAATGTGAGTAATGCACTGGCTGCTGCGGCAGTGACGACATCACTGGGTTTATCTCTGGTCCAGGTGAAATCAGGTCTGGCAAATATGCAGCCAGTCAAAGGCCGTTTTTGCGTACAAAAACTGTCTGATGATTTAACCGTTATTGATGACACCTACAATGCCAGCGTGCAGTCGGTCATGGCTGCCATCGACACATTGTCAGTCATGCCGGGTTATCGTGTTTTTGCTTTTGGTGATATGGGAGAGATGGGCGCTGATGCGGTCAATTTACATCGCCAGATTGGTGAGCATGCCCGCTTACGAAAATTGGATGCTGTGCTGACGGTTGGTGACTTATCCCGACACGCCGCAGACGCTGCCAGCGGACAACATTTCACTGATAAAGAAAGTCTTTGTCAGGCTCTGAAAACGTTAATGCAACAACAACGACCTATGACTATTCTGGCCAAAGGCGCACGTAGTGCTCGCATGGAAGAAGTAGTCGCTTTTGTCAAATCTTGTGAGGAACAAGCATGTTAGTTTGGCTGGCGGAGTGGTTAACGCCCCATTTATCCTTTTTTCATGTGGTCTCATATCTGACCTTCCGTGCCATTATGTCTATTTTGACCGGGCTTGGTTTTGCACTTTGGATGGGGCCACGTCTGATCCGTCGTTTGCAATTATTGCAGATTGGTCAAGTCGTGCGTAACGATGGTCCTGAGTCGCATTTTAGTAAAGCTGGCACACCGACTATGGGCGGGATCATGATCCTGCTGTCGATATTTCTGTCGGTGATCCTATGGGCCCGTCTCAGCAATCCCTATGTATGGGTGGTGTTGTTTGTACTGGTGAGTTTTGGCACCATCGGTTTTATTGATGATTATCGCAAAGTTATCCGAAAAAATCCGGATGGGCTTATTGCTCGCTGGAAATATTTCTGGCAATCCGCATCCGCGCTCGCTGTGGCTGTCTTCCTGTATGCCACCGCAACAACTGATGCGCAAACGATGCTAGTTGTTCCTTTCTTTAAAGAAATCATGCCACAACTCGGCCTGTTGTTTATTCTGATGACCTACTTTGTGATTGTTGGTTCATCGAATGCAGTCAATTTAACTGATGGCTTGGATGGTCTGGCCATTATGCCAACCGTAATGGTTGCTGCCGGTTTTGCCTTAATTGCCTGGGCGACAGGTAACGTTAATTTTGCCAATTATTTACATATCCCTTATGTCGCCAATGCGTCGGAACTGATGGTGATATGTACTGCGATCATTGGTGCCGGTCTTGGCTTCCTTTGGTTCAATACTTATCCGGCTCAAGTCTTTATGGGTGATGTTGGTTCATTAGCGCTGGGTGCGATATTGGGCATCATTGCGGTATTAGTTCGTCAGGAATTCCTGCTTTTTATCATGGGCGGTGTATTCGTGATGGAAACATTGTCGGTGATCCTGCAGGTAGGTTCTTACAAATTACGTGGCCAACGCATTTTCCGCATGGCACCGATACATCATCATTATGAGTTAAAAGGCTGGCCGGAACCTCGGGTGATAGTCCGTTTCTGGATCATTACACTGGTATTAGTGTTATTGGGTTTAGTTACTCTGAAACTGAGGTAGTCACGGATGAAACAGGTTGTCATCATCGGGTTGGGTAAAACAGGTTTGTCCTGTGTGACTTATTTCCGTCAGCGCGGTATTACTCCGCTGATCATGGATACCCGTGAAAATCCGCCGGGGAAAGAGTCATTACCTGCTGATTGCCGCCTGATTGCAGGTCCGTTAGACACAGACGTTTTATGCTCAGCTTCACTGATTGTGGCAAGTCCTGGTGTTGCGCTGGCAAGCCCCGCCCTGCAAGCGGCGAAAGCGGCAGGTGTCGAAATTATTGGTGATATTGAGTTGTTTGCTCGTGAAGCTAAAGCCCCGATTGTGGCGATCACGGGTTCGAATGGTAAAAGTACTGTCACGTCACTGGTCGGTTTGATGGCGGAGCAAGCCGGTTTCAAAGTTGGCGTTGGTGGCAATATTGGTACACCGGCACTGGATTTGCTGCTGGCACCGGCTGACTTATATGTACTGGAGTTATCCAGCTTTCAGTTGGAAACAACCTCATCTCTGCAGCCAACTGCCGCGGTTATTTTGAATTTAAGCGAAGATCATTTAGATCGTTACGATGGTATGGCTGGTTATCTGGCGGCCAAACAGCGGATCTTTGCTCACGCCAAACATATTGTGATTAACCGTGATGATGTTGCCACATTGCCACCTGAGCAGCCCTATTGGCAAAGTTTTGGTTTAAACAATGAAGCTTATGGGCGCATTTCTCAGCCAGATGGTTTATGGCTGAGCGTTGCGGGTAAACCCGTTTTACCTGTGGCCGAACTTAATATTGTTGGTGCGCATAATCAGATGAATGCACTGGCGGCTATGGCTTTGGCTGATGCTGTTGGAATACCACAAGTAGCTCAATTGGCTGTATTGCGTTCCTTTACGGGCTTAGCACATCGTTGCCAGTTTGTGCGTGAAGTGAATGGCGTGCGCTGGATCAATGATTCTAAAGCAACCAATGTTGGCTCTACACTGGCGGCCGTTGCCGGTGTTAGTGAAAGTGTGCAGGGACGTCTGTGGCTATTGGCTGGCGGACAAGGTAAAGGACAAGATTTCTCTCCGTTACAACCATTACTGGCCGGGCCGATTTATCAGATGATCTGTTTTGGTCAGGATGCCGATATTCTGATGAAGCTGTCAGATAATACCCAGCGCGTTGCTGACCTCGATGAAGCCGTTGTCAGTGTTGCCGCTCAGGTTAAAGCGGGTGATTGGGTCTTGCTGGCACCCGCCTGTGCCAGTCTCGATCAGTTCCGTAGCTTCGAGCAACGCGGCCAGCGTTTTACTGATCTGGTGAATGCACTATGAAGCAATTGCTGGATACGATGACTCAGGCGATCTGGCGCTGGTTTGTACCGGAACGCTCTTCTTTTTATGATCGAGGCCTGTTGGCCCTGATGTTTTCCCTGATGGGCATCGGTTTGATGATGGTTGCTTCCGCCTCCATTAAAGAAGGGCCGGGCGGCGATATGTTTTATTTCACCAAACGCCATTTGATATTTCTGATTATCTGCCTTGGTTTTGGTATAGCAACCTTATATCTACCGCTGGAACGCTGGAAAGACTGGAGTGGCCGCCTATTAGTCGGTGCATTAGGCTTGCTGTTCGCGGTACTGGCCGTTGGACGTACGGTCAACGGCGCAAAACGCTGGATTGGGTTTGGTTTCTTTAATATCCAACCGGCGGAATTGGCAAAATTGGCACTGATTGCTTTTATTGCCAGTTATTTGGTGCGCCGCAGTGATGAGGTTCGCGGCAATTTCATTGGCTTTGTAAAACCGCTGGCGGTGGTTTTCCTGCTGGCATTTATGCTATTGCTGCAGCCCGATCTGGGCTCTGTGATCGTACTGTTTGTTTGTACGTTTGGTCTGCTGTTTATCGGTGGTGCGAAGGTTTACCAATTCATTGGTTTGATCGTGGTTGGTCTGGCAGCATTAGTTGGGCTGATTATTTTTGAACCTTATCGTATGCGCCGAGTGACTTCATTTCTCGACCCTTGGGCCGATCCCTTTGGCAGTGGATATCAGTTAACCCAATCTTTAATGGCGTTTGGCCGGGGTGGCTTGTTTGGTCAGGGGCTAGGTAACTCGGTACAAAAATTATCCTATTTACCCGAAGCGCATACCGACTTCGTATTTGCTATTTTGGGTGAAGAATTAGGCTATACCGGTGTACTCGCCGTGCTGTTTCTGCAGCTATTACTGGCGATGAAAGCATTGCAAATTGGCCGCACTGCGCTACTCAGAAGTAAGCTCTATGAAGGCTATATGGCCTGCGGGATTGGTATTTGGTTTAGTTTCCAGACGGTGGTTAACGTCGGTGCAGCAGCGGGTATGCTGCCAACCAAAGGATTAACCTTGCCCTTGGTCAGCTATGGCGGCTCTAGCCTGATCGCCATTACGATGGCGGTGGCGATTTTGTTACGAATTGATTTTGAACGCCGACTGGATACCAGTCATGTGATCCAGCGGGAGGCGGCATGAGTCGTAAAATAGTCATTATGGCCGGTGGTACAGGCGGTCATGTATTTCCGGGGCTTGCTGTAGCGCATCGTCTGCAAGCCGACGACTGGCAAGTGCATTGGTTAGGCACGCCGGATCGTATGGAAGCAGAGTTAGTGCCAGCACATGGTTTTCCAATCGAATTCATTAATATTCGTGGTTTACGCAATCATGGTCTGGTTCGCAAGCTGCTAGCACCTTTTCAAATCATCAAAGCGATTTTACAAGCATTGGTGATCCTGCGTCGTATCAAACCCGATGTGGTGCTGGGAATGGGGGGCTATGCCGCCGGACCGGGTGGTGTGGCCGCTAAATTGTTAGGTATTCCTCTGGTGCTCCATGAACAAAATGCAGCAGCTGGTCTGACTAATCGCCTGCTGGCTAAAATTGCTAGCCGTATTCTGATGGGATTTGAAGGTGCGTTTCCATTAACTGAGCGTTCGCGTGTAGTTGGTAATCCGGTCAGAGATGAATTTCTGCAATTAGCCCAGCAGCCGCTAAAACACTATCAAGCCGGGGCGGTGCTAAAAATTCTGATTGTGGGCGGCAGTTTAGGTGCCAGAGCATTAAATCAGGTGGTGCCCAACGCATTAGCAAAGCTGAATAAAGTCGAAATTCGTCATCAATCCGGTAAAGGTAATGCTTCACAGGTTACTGATCTGTATCAATCGCTGGGTGTCACCACGGTGACGGTTTCGGAATTTATCAGTGATATGTCAGCCGCTTATGATTGGGCCGATTTACTGATTTGTCGAGCAGGGGCATTAACGGTAGCGGAAGTCGCCGCAGCGGGTATTCCTGCGGTTTTTGTCCCGTTACCGCATGCAGTCGATGATCACCAGACTCGGAATGCGGAAAGTTTGACCTCGCGTGGCGCCGCAGTATTAATGCCACAGAAAGAGATGACAGCTGATAAACTGGCCGCGTTGATCGCGCAATGGCAATCTGATCCGCGTCAGCTACAAAAAATGGCCCAGCTTTCCCGGGCGGCAGCAATTCTCAATGCAACCGACCGAGTTGTGAGTGAATGCAAAGCACTAATTTAATTAAGAGAACAGAACGCAGATGACAAAGGTTGAGTTAGCCAAATTAAGAACCATGATCCCAGAAATGCGCCGAGTACGTCGTATCCATTTTATTGGTATTGGTGGCGCCGGGATGGGTGGTATTGCTGAAGTGCTGGCTAACGAAGGCTACCAGATCAGTGGTTCTGATATTGCGAGTAATCGGGTGACTGAACATCTGGCATCATTAGGTGCAGACATTCAGATCGGCCATAAAACCGAAAATGTACAAGGTGCGAGTGTCGTTGTCGTTTCTACTGCCATTCATGGTGATAATCCGGAAGTGATCGCTGCGCGCGAACAACGAATTCCCGTTGTGCGTCGTGCAGAAATGTTGGCAGAGCTGATGCGTTATCGTCATGGTATTGCGATTGCCGGCACGCATGGTAAAACCACCACCACCAGCCTGATCGCCAGTGTATATGCACAGGCGGGCGCAGATCCGACTTTCGTGATCGGTGGCCTGCTAAATAGTGCGGGCACTAATGCACGCCTAGGAACCAGCCGTTACCTGATTGCTGAAGCCGATGAAAGTGATGCCTCTTTCCTGCATCTGCAACCGATGGTTGCTATCGTAACGAATATTGAAGCTGATCATATGGATACTTATGGCGGTGATTTCTCTAAGTTACGCGCGACGTTTCTCGAATTTTTACATAACCTGCCATTCTATGGTCTGGCTGTTGTTTGTATTGATGATCCAGTTATTCGCGGTTTATTGCCGGAAATTGGCCGTGCGACGATCACCTATGGCTATAGCGATGATGCAGATGTGCAAGTGCAAGAGTTCGTACAAGAAGGCAGCCAAACCCGATTCCAGTTGCGCTTGCAAAATGGTTCAATTCTGCCGCTCAATCTGAATTTACCCGGTCGCCATAATGCATTGAATGCGGCAGCTACCGTTGCTGTTGCGCATGAAGATCACATTCCGACAGATGCTATTGTTGCAGCATTGGCACAATTTGCGGGTGTAGGACGTCGCTTCCAGCAATATGGCGAGTTTGAAACCGGTGCAGGTACTGCATTACTGGTTGATGATTATGGTCATCATCCGACCGAAGTTCGCGCTACTTTAGCGTCAGCCCGGGCTGCCTGGCCAGAACGCCGTTTAGTCTTGATCTTCCAGCCACACCGTTATACTCGTACCCGCGATTTATACGATGATTTTGCCGAAGTGCTGGCGAAAGTTGATGTGCTGATCATGCTTGATGTTTATGCAGCAGGAGAAGATCCAATTCCGGGGGCTGATGGACGTAGTTTGTGTCGTTCGATTCGTCAGCGTAGTGCATTAGATCCTATTTTCGTGGCCACACCAGCCGAGGTTCCGGCGGTATTGGCTGAAGTATTAAAAGAGGGAGATGTTGTTCTCACTCAGGGCGCCGGTAACGTAGGACAACTATCACGTAAGCTGGCTGAGCTAAAACTGAACATCAATGCGATGAAAACAGCAATTTAATCGCAGCAATTAATGGAAATGGGGCTGAATAAGTCCCAAACAGTTTTGACCGATCTTAGCGTCCCGCTATAATGTCGCGTCAACCTGAATGTGAATATGGTTAAGGTGAAAATGTGCGACAGGCGCGATTAGCTTCCAATGAGCAGGATCCAGCGCCGGTTGATGGCCGCAGGCAAACGGCGGAAACAGCAAATCGTACCCGAGGAGAGTTCATATTCGGGTTAGTATTTTTTGTTTCAGTGGTTGCCGGGCTATGGTCAACTGCAACAGACATTCGCCGCTGGTTGTTTGATGAAGATAAAATTCCGGTCAGCGGATTAGTAGTACAAGGTGATCTGGAGTATGTCAGTATGGACGAAGTCCGTAAGGTACTGGCAGCGAATCCCCAGACGAGCAACTTTTTTAAGCTGGATGTCAATCAGCTGCAAAAAGAGGTTGAGGCATTACCGTGGGTTTACCAGTCTTCTGTTCGTAAACGCTGGCCCGCACTACTGTATGTCTATGTGGTTGAACAGACCCCTTGTGCATTATGGGGGAATGACCGGTTGCTTAGTATTCGTGGCACGATATTTCAGGCGCCGCGAGACCGACTGAAAAAAACTTTGGTACAGCTTTCTGGTCCTGACGACATGGCCGGGAAGATTTGGGATCAATACCAGCAGTTTGAACGATTGCTGGCATTAAATGGATACCACGTAACATCGGTTCATATGACCAATCGTCATTCGTGGGAACTCCAACTGGCCGCAGGACCAAAATTGATCCTGGGTCGGAACGAAATGCTAGTGAAATTACAACAGTTTATTGATGTCTACCCTAAGCTGGAAAATAGAGAACTGATTGATTATCTCGATCTTCGCTATGACACAGGGGTTGCCGTCAGTTGGAAACAACAAGAAGGGAGTGGTGATGACCAAAACCCCAGACAGAAATCTGATAGTCGGACTTGATATAGGTACAACCAAAAT
>CALMKU010000283.1 GCA_937866945.1 uncultured Tolumonas sp. | reverse complement strand
GGTTTGATTTTCTTATTATTTTAGTCTTAGTTGTTTGTTAGCGTTGGGTTATATACCAGAAATATGACTTATTGGCGTTTTTTGCCGGTTAACTGATTAAGTAACGACCAATGTCGTAATGGTCGATACTGCACGCCATCATTGCCTGAGACTGATTCATATAAAATGAACTCAGAAACAGGCAGTTGTAAGGTCGGGGCCGGTTGATTGGGTAACGTTCTGGCATTGCGAAACAGCGTGATGTGTGGGCGATAATCAGGGCTGACCAGCAAGTTGAGTTGTGCTAATGCTGCGCTTAATTGCTCGACCAGCATGCAAAGTTCCGGCGCAGGATGCTGCGGGCCCAGCCATAAACAGCGGGCATGACGAAATAGCCCGTACCGATCTAACAGCAATGTGAATGCCGGGCTTTGGATCTGCGTGGCAGCCTGATATAGAGAGGGCAGGATGCTGTCATCCTGCAGACCAAGAAAATGCAGCGTTAGATGGAAGTTGTCCGCTGGCACTGGTTTTAGATAGCCTTCCGGCAGCAATTGCTGTTGGCTGTGCTGTAACTCATTGCTGAGTTGTTGTGCCGGAATGGCAAAAAACAGACGACGTTGCATAGTCTCAATATTCCGCTAACGGTTAATCGGCTGCACCGTTATAGAGTTTGCCTCCTTGTTGCAGATACAGCTCAAGTACTGCACGTCCCGCCGATTGTTGTAATTGCCGGATCACCTCGATACCCGCATTACGCAGATAATCGTATGACTGCTCAAAGACCGGGCCTTCATCAAACCCGATCGCTCGTGCATCGTCACCGGTTGCCGCACAGGCCAGACGCTTAACACCAGACCACAAGATCGCGCCCATACACATGGCGCAAGGCTCGCAAGATGTAAACAGCTCATATTCGTCAATCTGACTTCCCAGACTAAATTGCTGTAAACGTTGTTCACCGAGCATGATTGCCATTACTTCACCGTGCAGCGTCGAGTTATTCTGTGCCACCACCTGATTGACACCCACACTCAGCAGTGCGCCACTTTCACGGTGTACGATAATGCTGGCGAATGGCCCACCGGTGCCACGTAAGACGTTCTGTTTGGCCAGCTCAATGGCAAGTGCCATTTTCTCATCGTCAGAATGAAGTGGTTGGTGCCAATCGACTAAGTCATTGATCCAATCTGGCAGATGAATAGCAAGTTGTGTCTGTGGCGCTTGAATGGCTGTTGTACAGTGGTTTTGACACACGACCAATGATTCCTCATTTCAATAATTAATGCGGCCGCATAGTAGCACCGTTTCTGTAATAAAAAATTCCGGCAATAAAAAAGCGGGCGATGAAGACACCGCCCGCTGGTGATTTTAACTGACTGTTTTACTGATTAGTGCCGTAGTAAGCCGCGGTATATAGCGCTTTAACATCGGTTACAGTTGGTTTACCTGGGTTTGTCAGTGTGCAAGGATCAGCGTGCGCATTAGCACTCATACGGTTGAGCACATCACGGAATTTTGATTCATCAAAATCCACTTCATCACATTGTTTAAAGCTGGCTGGAATGCCTAATTTTGCATTCAATTGACGGACTGCTTCTGCTAAATCATTGATCCCCAGCAATTTTTCCACCCGATCATATTTATCAGTAAATTGACGGTTAAAGGTGATGATATATGGCATCAGAATGGCGTTAGCCAGACCATGCGTGACGCCAAATTCGCCGCCAATTTTATGTGCCAAAGAGTGCACTAACCCGAGTGATGCATTCGTGAACGCCATACCAGCCAAGGCCGAGGCATTGTGCATATTAAAACGCGCTGTTTTGTTGTGTGGCTCGTGGTAGGCGGTTTCCAGATTTTCCAACACCAGCCGGATCGCCTCAATGGCATAAGGATCAGTAAAGGAGGTCGCGGCAATCGACGCCACTGCTTCTGTGGCATGCGCCAGCACGTCCATACCGGTATTGGCGGTAATGTGTGGTGGCATCAGCTCTGGAATAGCTGGATCGAGGATCGCCAGATCTGGCACCATATCGGCGGCCACAATCGGGTATTTGATATGATTTTCTGTATCAGTAATAACCGAAAACGCGGTAATTTCAGATGCGGTGCCGCTGGTGGAGGGGATGGCAACAAAGCGGGCTTTGTTGCGCAGAGGCGGCATAGAACCGACAGCAATAATATCTTCAAATTTCAGCTGTGGATGCTCGTAGAAACACCACATGACTTTGGCGGCATCTAAAGCCGAGCCACCACCAATCGCTACAATCCAGTCAGGTTCAAATTCCAGCATCGCTTTTGCGCCGCGCTGTACGGTCGCAACTGATGGGTTTGGTTCTACTCCATCAATAATAATGCAGGCCATACCGGCTTTTTCCAGCAATGATTGCGCTTGTTCCAGAAAACCAAATCGTTTCATAGAACTGCCACCCGTGACTAAAACGGCGCGTTTACCTTTTAAGGTGCTGAGGGTTTGCAGCGCATTTTCACCATAGACGATATCGCGGGGAACAGAAAAATGCATGACGCTCATGAGGGGCTCCTGTTATGAAGTTACAAATGAAAGATGTATTTGCAATGAGGCTTTAATGAGTCTCAAATTGCAACCATCTTCATTCAGAACAGGTGAGGCGTCTTTGACTGACTTAACAGAATTCCCATTTTTGTTATTTAAGTTCTGTTAAAAATCAGTCTAATTTAAATCTGATCTATGTTTCGTTACAGCAAGTGAAGCGGATGATCATTGTGGGCATTTTATAACGCAGAAAAACTACAACAGTTACATTCCTGAGATATTACGGAATGCATTCACTGCATTCTGATCGTTATATTGACTGGTTAACCAGCTATGCATAGCACTGGCTGACATCAATCCGGTCTGGCGTTTCCACAGCGGTTTTTTGCGCTGATCATTACCTTCCAGTGGTTCATAACAGATCCAGCTGTTTTGTTGCTGGCCAAGATGTTTGGAAACGCTAATAGTGTTTGAAATATTAATAAACATAAAAATCCTTTGATAAATATATATGCCCATCGCGGGCTGTTTTTATAGGTGTAACAAATAAATGCACATCGTGTGCGAATGCAAAATGCAGAGATAACATCCATCAAAATGGAATGCAGTGCCGGAACAACGAGACTTTCTATGTGAGATTTAGAAGAGACGGTGTAGCGAGGAACTTGGTTATTACTTAATCATTGAGCAGATTTCATGCTATAGAGTTATCAGTAATATAGCAAGCATATTTATAACAATAAAAATATTACTTTAAACTTTTGGGTTATGCCGAAACAATCACCGTCACTTTCCCCTTTGCTATCACATTCTTTAGGGCGATTGAGCAAAATAGAACTTATATTTGCCTCATTTGGTGAGTAGAATGTGATGTCTATTCAGCTCATCGTGAGGGCTTGGTATGTGGATCTGGCAACAACCAACATGGCCCAATTTTCATTGGGACAATAAAACCTTAGCGCCCTTACTGCGTGAAACCCATTTTAATCAGGGGTTATTATTGGGGCGCATGGGGTTGGAAGATCTTCAACAGGCTACACTCGACACGTTGCTGGCTAACATTGTTCACTCAAGTGCGATAGAGGGGGAAAAGCTAAATGCTTTTTCTGTGCGCTCATCATTAGCTAACAAGTTAGGGATCAAGGAAGAGCTGCAATACCCGACAACCGAACAAACCAATGGCTTGGCTGAGATGATGCTGGACGCTATCACTCAACTTGATCAGCCATTATCGCTTGAACGGATTTTAAGCTGGCACCAATGGTTATTTCCTGCGGGCTATACGCTATTTAATCCGATCCAAGGCGGTGTATTGCGCGGTGATACACCGATGCAAGTTATCTCTGGTCGAATCGATAAACCAACGGTTCATTTTGAGGCTCCACCTCGGCAGATCCTTGACGGTGAGCTAGCGCATTTCATTGCATGGTTTAATGATTCGAAAGCCGATGCTGAATTAGATCCGTTACTTCGTGCAGCGATTACCCATTTGTGGTTCGTGACATTGCACCCGTTAGACGATGGGAATGGTCGCATTGCTCGCTTGTTAACTGATTTAGCATTAGCACAGGGTGAGCGATTGTCGATCCGCTTTTATGCTATGTCAGTGAGTATTCTTGAGCGTAGAAAATCCTATTACGAGATCTTAGAGGCAACACAAAAAGGGAACATGGATATCACGCCTTGGCTGGTGTGGTTTCTGGATACATTGAATGCGACACTATTAAGTGCCATGCAGACTATCGATCAGACGATGGTTAAGGTCAATTTCTGGCGGCGAATTGATCAAACCCGATTATCATCAGAACAAGTACGTGTGCTGAACCGTTTATTAGATGGTGAATTTGAATTGGGTATTAATAGTAGCCAATACCAAAAAGTAACCAAGGTAAGCCGAGCAACTGCAACCCGTCATTTGGCTTATTTAGTTGAGCTTGGTTGCTTATCTAAAACAGACTCTGGTGGGCGTAGCACTCGTTATATCATTTGTGATCATTAGCTCTTTAATCATGAATATGCTGACACAGGAAAAATATCTATGAATTCCCGCGATCTGAGTTCAACGCCAGTGCAGGCCAATAAGCCATTGATTGATATCGAAGCGTTGCTGTTAGCTGCTGGGCCACAAACTTTTCAAAAAGGCTTTGTGCTGTTTCAGCAGAGTCACGTCAGTAATGTAAAAATAAAAGACAACATCGCCACCGCATCGGTAAAAGGCACATCGACCTATCAGGTGAAGATGACCATGCAACCTGAGCTGCAATGCCATTGCACTTGTCCGGCCGCCGAATACATGCCGGTGTGTAAACATGCTGTTGCAGTGGCATTATCGCTGAATGGGCAGCCAGTGGATGTAGAAGACGAAACCAGTGATGAGCAGGTCTTGCGCCGTTATTTCAGCGAGAAAAGTGCGGAAGAGTTGATCGAGCTGTTACTGCAAGCTATCGAGCGCGATGAGCAACAATGGCGAAGCTGGTTGCTGAAAGCAAAGTTGTCACAAAGTGACATTTCACTCGCCGAGCTGAAGAAAATGGTGACGAAAGCCCTGCCAGCCCGCGATATTTATAATTGGAACGAGGTTTCGCGTTATTTCTCTGTGGCAGAGCAGCAAATCGATAGCCTCTGGGAAGCCATGGCGAACCTACCGGTAGAGAGCCAATGGCAACTAACAGAACATGTGCTGATACGGCTCAATAAAGTATTGGAGCGAATCGATGATTCCGGTGGCTTCCGCTTTGGCATTGAAGGCCAGATCAATGAAAAAATGCCGGAACTGTTCGAGCGGTTAAGCTGGCCGGCAGAGCAGAAAGCGAAATGGTTGTTTGATCATCTATATCAAACCGAATATGACGTTTTCCCGGATATTAACGAGCATTTCTCTATCTCTGGCGATGTTGAAACTTGCCTGCTAGCAATGTGCCGGAATTTTCTTGATGAAATGGCAAGCGAACTGACAACAGGAAAAGAACGCACTGATATTGCCTGGCGGATGCGCGTCTATGCGAAACCGTTGCTGAAAGTGGCCAAAGCGGCCAGTAACTGGCGTGAAGAAGAGCAGTTATTGGCAATTCTGGCACACCAATGTCGGGATTATCTGGCGCTGGCGCAGTTGTGCCTTGATCATCATGAAGAGCTGGATGCAGAAGACTGGCTATTGCGCGCGAAAAAAATCGCCTCGGCATATGAGCAGCAAAGCTGCGTGAAGATGGATATTCGGATCAGAATTGCGCTCGGTGAAACCGTACAGGCATGGAAGCTGGGTTGGCAGTTATTTGAGCGTGCGGCCTCTTTTCATGCTTTTCAGAAATTACAGAAACTGCATGATGAATTAGGGCAGCCAGAAGCTGAATTTTTGCATAAGGTCGAGCAACAATTTGCTAACCCGAGAAATCAGCAGCAGCGCGATGCGCAATGCGAGTTTTACCTCAGTATCGGCAATGCCAATGCTGCGAAGCAGTGTGCAACCGTCGGCGCGATCTCGTCTCCGCTGTTATTGAAGGTGGCCGATGCGATTGTGAGCACAGAGCCTACGCAATCACTGTCGATTTATCAGCAGGTGATCAGCAATATGCTGGGGCAATCAGATAATAAAATCTACCGGCAGGTGATTGATCTTTTGTTGCATTTACAAAGGCAACTACAGCACCATCAGCATCCGCTCGATATTTTTGAAGCCGCCGTCGGTGCGTTGGCTGTTGAACAACGCCGTAAACGTAATTTCATCGCATTAATTCATAAGCACTTTCCGTCTTATTTTTAAACGGGCAAAACTCGGTAACAGGATACAAAAATGGATCACAGCGTTCACAACAAACTGGTTTCTTTCATCTGGAGCATTGCCGACGACTGCCTGCGCGATGTCTATGTGCGTGGTAAATATCG
>CALMKU010000282.1 GCA_937866945.1 uncultured Tolumonas sp. | reverse complement strand
ATCAGGAGAAACACCATGCAATGTCACCGTATCGAAGAACTGCTGGAACTATTACAAGCGGAATGGCTGCAAGATCAAGATCTGACTTTGCTGCAATTTTTACAAAAAGTAGCTAGTGAAGCCGGTTTTCCTGATGCACTGGAAACCATCAGTGACGACACCCTGATCTATCAGCTGAAAATGCGCAGCCGTGGCGAAACGGAAATGATCCCAGGTCTCGCCAAAGATGCCGTTCCTGATTTTAAAGAAGCGATCCTGCGTGCCCGAGGCATCATTAAATAAGGTTTACATGCAATCTTCATTTCAGTTTCAATCGCTTACCCCAGAGCTGATCCTGTCGGCTCTGGCGGCACAAGGGTTATATCCCGAATCTGGCTTAACGCCCCTCAACAGCTATGAAAACCGTGTCTATCTGTTTCAAGCAGAAGATCGCCAACGTTATGTCATCAAATTCTATCGCCCGGAACGCTGGAACCAAGCACAGATAAAAGAAGAACATCAGCTTACGCACTATCTGGTTGAGCATGATGTTCCCGTACTGGCCCCCTTGATTTGGCAAGGCGAATCGTTACAACAGATTGATGGTTTCTATTATGCGATCTGGCCATACCGTGCCGGTCGTGCTGTCGAACTCGATAATATGATGCAGTTGGAAGCAGTCGGGCAGGCGTTAGGGCGCTGGCACAGTTGTGTCGCCGACTATACGCTCGCGCATCGTCCGGCTTTTAATGTAAGTAATCGTCTCACACGTCCGGTGGATTATTTACTGCAACATCAGCCATGGGGTAAAACGCAACAACCATGGCCCGCATTACTTGCACAGTTGCAGCAGCAATTACAGGAACATGCTCTGTTTACCGTACCGCAGTTAGCAATACACGGCGATTGTCACGCAGGTAATATCCTGTGGCGTGATGCACCTGCATTATTGGATCTGGATGATTGCGTCATGGGGCCAGCCATTCAAGATATCTGGATGTTATTATCCGGTGATGCCTCAGAACAACGTCAACAGATCTATACCATTCTTGATGGTTATGAAGCGTTCTGTGAGTTTGATGAACGCCAGCTGAGTTATATTGAACCCTTGCGCACGTTGCGAATGCTTAATTATCTGGTCTGGCTGCATCAGCGTTGGCAAGATCCCGCGTTTCCTCTGGCTTTCCCTTGGTTTAATGCCGATGATTACTGGCACAGTCAATTTCAACTATTGAGTGAACAGGCGCAATTGTTAAAGCAGACTCCGCCGGTTATGAATAGTTACAACTGTTAGTCCGTGTTGAGCGATGACGATCGCGTAGGAAGGGAGTATCATTCCGCGCGTCGTTATAAAAGGTGAGAATCAACGTGAACATCCTGCTTTTTGATTCCGGTATGGGTGGGCTCTCTATTTATCAGGAAGTCCGCCGTCGTCTGCCCGAACATCGCTATGATTATCTGTTTGATAACGCCTTCTTTCCGTATGGTGAACAACCGGAACATATCATTGTTGAGCGTTGTTGTTCGCTGATCACGCAATTGGTGCATGAACGCCAGATCGATTTGGTCGTCATCGCCTGCAATACTGCCAGTACGATCACCTTACCGGCTCTCAGAGCAGCGTTATCGATCCCGGTTGTGGGTGTGGTTCCCGCCATTAAGCCAGCCGCCATTCTGACACAGAACCGTTGTATTGGTTTACTGGCAACCCCTGCAACGGTACAACGTCCTTATACCTCTCAATTAATTGTCCAATTTGCTGCGCATTGTCAGGTCTTAAAACTGGGCGTTACTGAACTGGTGATCCAGGCCGAACGTAAGATGGCGGGGTATGCAGTCGATGAGCAGGCTATCCGTCATGCATTACAACCATTAACCGACCATTCATTACCACCGGATACACTGGTGTTGGGTTGTACTCATTTCCCGCTGTTAAAAGAAGAAATATACCGCATCATGCCGGGTGTTCAGCTGGTCGATTCCGGCGCAGCAATTGCCAAGCGGGTCGCTACATTATTACCGCACACGGCAAGTACTACGGCTGACACTATCAATGGTCAGGCCTATTGCACGTTATTGGATCAGGATGCGTATAAAAAAAGCCGCATTCTCATTGAATACGGCTTCCATTCATTACAGCTATTCGAACCTATGAATTAAAGCTCAGCTGAATTCGAGCTTTCATCTTCCGGTTTCAGCTCTTTCTTTTCATTTGCTTCACGTACTTTCAAGGTACGCTGCAGATACTCGGTCTCATTTAGTGTTGCAATGGCAGAATCAGCTGCCGCAGCCGGCATCTCCACAAAACCATAGCCCCGACGTTTACCTGTATCACGATCTTTCACCAGACGAACCGACAACACCAATCCATGTTCGGCAAATAAGCTACGGATCGCCGCTTCGTTTGCCCGGTATGGCAAGTTACCCACATAAATTGTTTTCACTTCACCGGCATAATCTGCGCGAGTGATTACAGTTGTATCGTTGTTCTGTTCAATGTCTTGGACTGAGGATGTTGCTTTTGCAGCTGAAGACTTAACCGGTGTAACGGGTTTAGCAGAAGAAAGAGAAGAGGTGTTTTGCTGTGTTGCTGAATGACAAAGAACAAAGAGAGGAGAAACTAAACCTCCGATGGCAATGCCCAGACCAATCATAGGAGAAATGAAATAGCCGATGATTGCCAGCACGGCAGTGGCCAATACACAAAATGAATAACGAGGTGGAATGTTCATTGAATAGCACTCACTAAAATTGTTGTTATCGAGATGATGTCACCACCATGGTAGATGCTTATGACAATAGCTGCCATTGAGATACTGCTTTAACGCTAGCCAGTTAACATTTTCTCTTCCCAGCTTCTGATAAATCACAATAAAAGGATAGAGAAAACAGCGCAAAACTCCCAATTCTGTGGATAAATATGTGAATAATTGCGTACAGGGTGTGGGCAATTAATAATGTGAAAATAATCACAAAATTTGCTTGCCTAAAAAAG
>CALMKU010000281.1 GCA_937866945.1 uncultured Tolumonas sp. | reverse complement strand
CTTGCTGTTTGGCTTTTAAGCGTGATTTTGCTGCTAATATGGTTGGTAATTCATGCGGAATAGATTCCAATTTGATGGTGGCATATGGATGATGCGGCGTCAGTCTCTGATAAAAGGCTAGTTTTCGCTCACCCGAGGCGTCTTTCAGTACCGCAATTTGCATCTGTTGGGCATTGGTTAGATCTTTAATTTCCACATCCCTAAATTCTGACAAGTCGACTAAATAAAGCTGAGATTTGTCAGTGCCTGTAATGTCATGTACCGGGACTTGACTGGCATTTCGGTTATGATCAGTGTATGCACAAAGGGTCAGTTCTTTATCATGAATGAGCAGGTAATTGATGTTTGCCTGTTTGATCTCTGCATAATTTTTGAAATAGGCATCAATTTCTTTTTTCACCATATAGATATCAACGATCAACGTCAGTTCCTTGTCGGTGCTTTGCGCATATTTTTGTTGGAATGTTTCTAATCCGTCTAATGCATGTGTGATCAGCACATCATCGCAGCGAAAGCTCACCTGGTTATCATGCATTAACAATTCGATGTTGTCGGATTTTGCTTGTGTTACAGCCGACTTGATATTTTTGAGTGCGGTCTTGTTCAGGGTAAAAGAGACCGGTAAATTCAAATCATTTGGCAGGGAATAATTTTCGACGGTATCACCCTGTTGAATTTTTAATGTTTTGCTGAGATGGTTATGTTCGACAAAATTTAGCAGTTCATACTGATTGAGTTCGTACAATAGTCTTTGTAATTGTGATTTTCTGACCTTCTGAAAAGGCAGCGTTCCTAATTTTTGTCGCAGGTCGAGATGTGGCTGATAAGTCGTATCTGCAATATATTCCCGCAATTTATCAATATTCATGACATCCAGTACAAAATGCTCAGGCATTTTTTCGACCGAAATACAGAGTGGCTCATGCTTTGATTTATGTTTATTAGATTCAATCAAATATTGACGAGGTACTGAAAACGAAAAAGATTTACGAAATTGTGGATCGGTGAAGGGGACGTAAAAGTTGAGCGCTTGGTGTTCATTGCCGAGGATAATTTCGACTGTAGATTGTTTCGGTTCGAAAAAGAAGCTCACGACATCGGTATCCGATAAGTTTTTATGAACTGAACCGAGCACATTTTCGAGTAATAATGTTTGTTGATTTTCGTCAAAAGCGATGAAAGATTTTGCCATAAGTGCTCTCTTATTGTGCGAGATAGTTTTGGATACATTGCTGAATAATATTTCGACAATCATCCGATATTTCAATAGGTAAGGACAACGAAAGAAGCAATTGCGTTTTACCCGGATCATGTTTAATCACTGAAATGGCTTCTTTTCCAAGCACAAATTGTTCTTCTAAGATTACCCGTTGACGTGCTGGATTAGTTTTGCGATTGAGCGCTAAAGTGAACTGGCGATCGAACAGCCGAAGCTCAGTTTCAGCAAAGATAGTTTGATAAATACCGGCCCACTGTTGATTGCACTGGATCGCAAACTGATAAAATACCTTATTGTCATTTGTCTCAATTTGATGCGCCCATAGTGTTGAAAGTGCGGTGCGCTGTGGTTTGGTCAATGGCTCGATCTGATGACATCCCCATCTCTCCCAAAGCACACTGAGTAATGCAAATGTTGACTCATCGAGCTGGTTTCTTTGGCGAATCAATTCAGTTTGCAGTACATCGGAGAGCGTTCGCAGTTTCTCTTTTGAGACGAGTTGTTGTAGCCATAAATTGAGATAGTGGTTTTCCTCCAAATTGGAGACCAATTGCTTATCTTTCTTCGGTTGCATGGATGATGAAAAAAGATACTGTCGCAGAGCATCATCATTGACTTTAAACGTGGATGATTTCCTTCCCTTTGCAATGCACTCGGATATCCACGGTTTCAGACGCTCTGGTAATAAAGCTTTTGGAGAAAGGCCCAGTAAAAAACGCAGTTCAGGATAAGTATATTCCGGTTGCGTTGATAGCATCACTGGTGCTAACCATTCTAGTCCGTGCAAATAGCTCCATCGAGTGGTCGCATAGTCTTCGTGCCCGATCATACGAATAAATTCATCATATACTAGTGACGTATTGATTGCGGTAAGTGGCCGACCTTCAAGCCAGTAGCGTAACCTTTTTTGAGTGACTTCATGCGACAGCAACTGCTGTTCAAAAGCATCATAGAGTGACTTATCAGGCTTTTGATTGTAAAAAAGATGCATCAATTGCAAAAACCATAGATGGACTCCACTGTGTCGCAAGTGATGAAAGCGTACTGATGGGCCTGCAACGGCTTTTAACGCGCGCGTCACTGGGAGCAGATAAAATTGGTTTCGGGACGACATTTTTTCATTCTGGAATCCAATCAGCGGCTCGTCTGACGCTTTTCGGTCATTCAAAGCGTGTGGCTTTCGTAGATCGAGTAAAACGAGTACTAATTTTGCTTGTTCAACTGGGAGCGCGATATGAACGGTTCGGCTTTTCCTGGATTTTGTCGAGCCCTCTTTAGTTCGTGTAATTTCGAGTTTAAATAACCGGCTCTTGCTCCCTTTTTCCTCTAAAGATTGAATGTCCCGATAGCGTAGACGTAGCAATTCACTACGTCGCAACATGCCGTGATAAGACAAAATCATGGCAACCGCAGAAAATAAGCGTTGAAGTGGTGAAGCTGAGGGGGCTTCCAGTAACATCTCCAAGATCTGGTTGAGTTGCTGGAGTGAAACTCTTCGTGGGTCAACACTCGGTGGTGTGAATGGTGGACTGAATTCGGCTAAAGACAGATGATCGGTAAGTGCCTGAGATTGCATAAACCTTAAAAAATAGAACAAAATCAGCCTGTTGGCTTCACTGGTTTGTGATGCGAGTAATTGACGAACCCAATGTTGGAGTTGTAGTGAATCGATTGCAACTTCATGACTTAATGGATGATCCGCAAGCCAATGCTGAATGTTGGTATAATTCTGGATGGTTCCTTCTGCGAGCGTTTTTTTTCTGACGCCGCCATATTGAAGTAGCTCTGCGGTATAACGGTAGAGCATTTCTGGCAGGAGATTGTCAGACTGCCACGTTGCACGTTCTGAGATTATGGTGGGTTTCTGCCCATGGTTGAATGCCCGAATTAATTCCCGATGTGGCCATTGTAGTTTTATAGGGGCCGTTATCTTTTTATACCAATGTGGATCCCAATCTTGTTTGTAGATCTGCTGTTGTGCTGACCGTGTAATTTGTCGGTGAGCATCTAGAGGAATGGCAACATGCCGCTCCGGATTGGAAAAATCCTTGAGTAATGTCGGACCTAAGTGATGATGGTAGTGCCAGATCGCCTGGAACGTCAGGTGAAAATCCGTGGCTGAAAACAACGGCAACGGATACTGACGCCCTTTGCAATAGTCATTCAGCGCGTTCAGTAACTTTTTGGATGTGACATAACCTGATGATGATATATGTGCAAAGTATTGCTGGAGGACGTGATAACTGAATAGATCCAGGTCATAACGCGTTACATAGAGTTGCTTGTTATCCGTATATTTTCCTGTGATGTGCTCAATGTCTAGGTAAGTTCGGGTATCTTGAGTCGACACTTTATCGGGAGTATTTAAGATCTGTGCTAGATAAGTCAACGAAACAGGCGCGACTCGGGTTGCAACCGTGAGCGCCACAAATGCTACTGAAGGGGACGTCCGTTCTTGAATGAAAGATTGTCGATCAGCTTCATATTGCTGTAGTAACAAAAATGCAGTTTCAGCTTTGCCAGTTAATCGTTCAAACCAACGATGTTCGCGATCAATCAGCTGCTTTTTTTGCTTTTCCGGAACAGACCAGAAACACACTTCTGCCAGATATTGCAGTAGTTGATCCAATGCCTGACGATAAAGACGCTGTTTTCCGGTTGAGATCTGCTGGATTTGTTGCTGGATTGTTTTTAGGTCGGTGGCAGAGATTGCCCTCATGGTGAGTTGGGACAGTTCTGGCCAATGCGCTAGGACCCAGTTTAGCGCCTCCAGATCTGCGGTGTTTTCTTCTCGTTCGTTGAACCACTCATAAACCTGTATGCCTGGAATCATGAAAATCTCCGCAGTTGTAAGCGGTGGGCGAGTTGATCCAAATGTTTGAGATAGCGATTTGTTTGATCCGGGAATAATTCCTGACTCCCTAGGTGTTCACCAAATCTGTTATGTCCCATTAATAAATCAATATCCTGTGTTGATAATTCACATTGAGGCCCATAATTGAGAGCATACTGAGCAAAATGATGGCGTAGTTGGTAAGGGATTTTTTGTGGGTGATATCGTCGCCAGAATTGTCGCAGGTTTTTAGCGTTTAGCGGGGCAATCTGAAGCGTTGGTTCGTCAATCAGATAAAAAAGCGACGCTGGTTGTTGAACATCGGAAGTTGATAATCGGAGACGTATTTGTCGTTGAACAGCCAAATAGTGCTCAATTTGTCCTCGCAGAAATTCACAAATCCAAACCAGCCGCATTTTTCCTTTATCTGCGATCGTGGCGGTATGCCCACCAAAGCACCGCGCTCTTTCGAACCCGATGCTATGGGTTGGTCGGGCACCGGTGAGTGCAATAAACTGTAACGCCAGACAATATGTCATGTGATTGTAATAGCGGATCCAATCTGAACGGGTTGCCCGTTTCGCGGGCTTTAGTTTTTCTAAATCTTGGTGTAAATCATGAAAGATCTGGATGGCATCAACATCTGATAACGCTCGGTTTGTACCGATCAGAATAGATAGTTCCGGTTCGTAGGTACGGCTTTGTTTTTCTGACTGCATCCGATACTGAAGAATCCGGCCTTCAATTTCGCTGAGATAAATAGCCTGTGTGAATTTGTCCTTGAACACATTGGCTATTCTCATATCGTGCAGACTACGGTCGAACAGGCCAATAAATTCGCTGGATTTTGCACAGTGAGCCAATCGCATCAGATAGCGTTCATAAGCCGTGAAAATCCGAAAGCGGAGCCGATCACTATTTTCTTGCTGGTAATAACGTGCGGATTGATGATGCTGTTTTTCTGTGGAGAGAAGTACCATTTTCGCAAGCGTTGATACACTGGGATCAACCTGAATGCAATGGGTGAAATAATGAAAGAGTGAAAGACGATGTGCAATGATCTGCCTGACAAGGGCTGTGACTTTTTGGGGAGGACGGGTAATGCGTTTAAAAAGCGTCTGTTTCTCCTTAGCGCTGAGAAAAGGAATGTTATATCCAACATGTTGTAATACATTCAGAAACAATGGGTTCAGCATGGTGGGAACGGGTTGCCACAACCAAATGGTGCTGTTTTTGGCTGGATAACCCAGCGCATATTCCACCCAAGACTGACGGCCATCTCCGTAGATGCGTAATGCATGAGGGCGGCAATTCTCTGCACTGGTGATACGTATTAAATCCGGAATATCATTCGGTGATCCAATAGTTTT
>CALMKU010000280.1 GCA_937866945.1 uncultured Tolumonas sp. | reverse complement strand
CGCCAGAAAAGAACGGATAACGACGAGCAGCACTCAGTGGCATAACTGATTCTCAAAACAAAAATGGCCTCCAGATTAGCGGCTGCTATTCTGGCGTTTCACCGGCAGGGAAAAAAAGATGCAGGAATATTAGAGGGGTGGGTTTGTAAAACTATTGATGAGGAAGATTATTTTGAATCAATGGCGGGTGAGATTTTACCAGGAGGGCATCGGTTTGGTTCAGCAGAAAAGATATTCAGTGGGTTTAACTCTGGTTATGAATGGACAGATTATAATTATCCTGTACCGGACAGTTGGCATAATAAGTTTCCGTCTGGTGCTGAAATTATTAAATATCTCCCATCGGTAGCCAAATTTCGCTCAAAAAATCCGGATGATCTGCTGATTGAGCGCAGGAATGCTGAATATTCATTATTCCGCAAAATTGAAGAAATTCATGTATTAGAACAGGTCAAAGCAGGATTTGATTCTGTTGATTCATTTATTGATTTGGCTAACTCGGTGAGTAATCGCAGAAAATCCCGCTCAGGGAAATCTCTGGAGTTACACCTTGAAACACTGTTCACAGAGCAGTCACTCACGACATTTTCAACGCAGTGTGTGACGGAGGGAAATAAACAGCCTGATTTTATCTTTCCGTCTTGTTTTGCTTACCATGATTCTGACTGGCCATCTGAACGACTTCGGATGTTAGCAGTCAAAACAACATGTAAAGACCGTTGGCGGCAGATTATCAGCGAAGCTGACCGTATCAAAGAGATACACCTGTTTACTCTTCAGGAAGGTGTTTCATGCAATCAATATCAGGAGATGCGTAGTGCAGGAGTAAAACTGGTAGTGCCGCTTTCTCTGCACCGCAAATACCCTGAGGATATCCGGAATGAGCTGATTTCGCTTACAGATTTTATTGAAGAAACCAAAGCTCTCTACGATGTAAAAGAATAAACAGTATGGAAAACGGCATTAGCAGCAACAGGGTGGGCAGCATGTTGATGATCAGGATGATTCTTTTACTGGCCGGATGCCCAGTTGCGACAACCCTGTTTTTATCAGAACGATATTCAAAGCTATCAACCCCATCTAGCAGCAGAGCCTGATAGTTACAGGCTCTGCTGTTATCAACCGCACCTACACCCCATACCCCATCAGTTTCAGCAGTTTTTGCGCCTGCTCGACGGCATCCTGCCGATGCAGAATGCCCAGTTTCTGATACAGATTGCGGATATGCGTTTTGATGGTAGTAGCCGCGACATCCAGCTCAACCGAGATCTGCTCATTGCTGTAACCAGAGTAAATCAGCCCCAGCACCTGCCACTCACGCTGTGTTAGCGGGCTGGTGCGGATCAGCTCCGGTACATTCGGGTGATTCAGCAATTTTTCGACAAACCCCTCATCGAAATGGGCAAATTTGTGGCGGTGATGCTGATTGATATCTTTCAGCAGCCGCTGCGCTTTGTGCTGCTCCATCTCCGACAAGGTATTCAGCTGCAACAGCTGACGCAATAGTTGCGCGACGATCTCACCTTCGATGACGAAATGGCTGACAAAACCGGTGCGATTCGACAGCGTCAGTGCTTCCATCAACGCCCGTTGCGCTTCACTGCGTTCATTGCGCTGCCAATGCAGTACCGTGCAGAGCAGCAAGTTGCGATTCAGATCGCTGTAGAGGTTCAAGCGGTTCGCTTCCGCATTCAAATGCGTGAGAATTTCATCGGCTTGCGCATACTCTTCCAACAGCAGATGCGCACGGGCAATATTACGCCACTGCCCTTGCAGGAAATGGTTACAGGCGGCTTCCGGGCGTTCGGCCTGCGCCAGCCAGTTGCGCACCGACTGTTTATCGCCAGTCATTTGCCAATACAGCAGACGCGGAATATCGGCGTTGTTGATCCAGTCACTGTGGTAATCGGCGTTATGCAGCAACACCTCGCAGCGTTGCAGATGCTGGCTGGCATTGTCGATATCCCCGCGCGCCAGCGACACCTTCGCCAGCATGGCAACACACTGCAGCTGCTGTTTCTGCTCATAACCAGTCAGCACCTGCAAGCCTTGCCGGGCGCAGCTTTCTGCCTCATCCAGCCGGTACCATGACCACAACACCTGGGCCCGCACCCGCAGCAAAAATTCATGCAACGGTAGCTGTTCGAGATGTTGTGCCTGTACCAGCTCCAGCGCTTTATCCTGCACTTCATAGGCCGCTTGCAGGAAACCTTGCGCGATCAAAATTTCGCTTTGCTGCAACAAGGCCCACAATGTGTAATGATAGGTACCATGCCGCCGCGCCATCTGTTCAGTGCGTTGCATCATCGGTAACGCGCTGCTGAGCTGCCCCAGATAATGGTGCACTTCACCGATCACCGAAGTGGCGACAATACGGCCATAAAAATTGGTTTGCGGTAATTGAGTCAGCGCTTCGCTCGCCAGATCAATGGCCTCTTCCGGGTGATTGGCATTCAGAGCCACCTGCGCGCGCAGCGCATTAAATTCGCCTTGTAATGCGTCGTTCAGCCGCACCTGATGTTCCGCCATCGCCTGTTTGGCGCGCTCCAGCAACGCATCGACCTGCGTATAGCGGTGCTGACTTTGCGCCAGCCAAGCTTGCAACAACACCAGATTCGGGCTTTGAATGAGCTCAGTATAAGGCAGTGCCTCAAGACAGCTCGACAGCAACGCCAACTCGCCATGATGAAATAACGACCAGCCGTATTGCAGTAAAATTTCGCGCAGCAACAGCGCATCGTTAGCCGCCAGCGCATGATGGATCGCTTCCGACGGAATGTTCATCGCCTGCCAGCCCGCCGCCGCACGACGGTGTAATTCCGACAACTCAGCCGCCAGTTCCTGCTGACAGCAGTGCTGCAGGAACGCAGCAAATAACGGATGGAAACGGAACCAGATAGTGTCGCCATCCATATCCATGCGTTGTAAAAACAGACCGCGACGTTCGAGATCACTCAATTGTGCCAGCCCATCTTGGCGACCCGTTAAACGCGTCACCAGTGTGTCATTCATCGAACGCAACACCGAACAGCGCAATAAGAAATCACGGGTGGGCGCATCAATGCGATCCATCACCTCTTCGGCTAAATATTCCCACAGATAGGTGGTGTTCAGGCCGGATAAACGACGCGCCGACTGGTGTACCGATGAGCGTGATTCTGGCGCCGACAGCGCAATCAATTGTAATGCCGTAGCCCAGCCTTCCACCTCGTCACACAGCGCGGCGCTCTCCTGCTCATCCATCGGTGTCGGCAGCCGGTTGAGGAAAAATTGCTGCGCTTCCTGATGGTTAAAGGCCAACAGCTGATCATCCAGCTCAAGCAGTTGCTCACGCACGCGTAGATTGGCGATGCCTAATGGCGGCAGCGTGCGGGAAATCACCACCAGCGTCAGATTATCGGGCTGGTTGCGCAGGAAAAAGCGCATCGCCTCATGAATTTCTTCGTTATCGATCAGGTGATAATCATCGATGATAAGATAGGTCGGTTCGGTCCAATCGGCCAGTTCGGCGAAAACCTGCCCCAGCAGTGACGACAGACGCGCGTATTGATGTTTCTGACTCAGCGCTTCACTTTTGACGCAATGACCCTGGGTGGCATGTTGTAAGGCGGCCACCAGATAACGGGCAAAACGTTCCGGTTGATTGTCGCTGTCATCCAGCGAAAACCAGCCTGCATGCGGCAACGTAGTGGCCCACTGTGCGATCAGCGTGGTTTTGCCATAACCAGCCGGGCCATGCAGCAGCACCAAACGATAATCCAGCGCCGTTTGCAAGCGTTGCAATAAACGGTCACGGGTAATGGCATTTTGCAGTCGTACCGGACGACTCAGTTTCGATGGGATCAGCATAAGGTTGTTTCCAGTCACCCGCCGTTTCGCGAACCACAGCGGGTCAATATGTTCAGCAGTGGCACACGGTGCCTGTCAGCTCGTTTTTTTTCAATGGAATCACTCACAAAACGATACTA
>CALMKU010000279.1 GCA_937866945.1 uncultured Tolumonas sp. | reverse complement strand
ATTGCGCTGTAAAATCAATCCAATCAGTCATTTAACAGCTCCAGAGCTTGGTGCAGCGCCTGCAAAAAAATATCGATCTCTGTTTTATTATTATAGACACCTAACGAGATCCGCAACGTGCCAGCCAGACCTAAACTCTTTAACAATGGCATGGCACAGTGATGCCCACTACGCACGGCAATTCCCTGGGCATCTAATAGCTGACAAACGTCATGATGATGTGCTTGTGCCAATACAATCGAGACTACCCCCTGACGATGAGCTGGTTGCCCGACAATAGTGACACCGTTGATTTGTTGTAAACCGGCAATCAAATGCTGCAAGAGCTGCTGTTGATACATTTCCGCGCCAGCAAACTGCTGTTGATACACAAAATCAAGCGCTGCGGATAAACCCAGTGCTTCAGCGATGGCGGGTGTGCCAGCCTCAAAACGTAAAGGTGGCAGGTTAAATTCACTATCGGTGTAAGAAACCTGCTTAATCATCTCGCCGCCAAATTGCCAGGGCGGCAGCTGCGCTAACATTTCCCGACGGCCATACAACACACCGATACCGGTCGGGCCGTATACTTTATGCCCGGAAAAAGCATAAAAATCGCAACCTAATGCCTGCACATCGATCGGCGCATGTGCCACTGCTTGCGCGCCATCGATCAACGTTAAAGCACCAACCTGTTTGGCCAGACGAACTATTTCCGCTACCGGATTTACAGTTCCCAATACATTAGAGACATGAACCAGCGCGACCATTTTAGTGTTCGGCGACAGCATGGTCTGATAAGCCTGCAGATCCAGTTCACCATTGTTCAGTAGCGGAATGATGCGTAATTGCGCACCAGTTTGTTTTGCAACTTGCTGCCAAGTGACCAGATTGGCATGGTGTTCCATCGCCGACACCAGCACTTCGTCACCCGCTTGCAGTGTTTGCCGACCCCAGCTTTGCGCCACCAGATTGATGGCTTCCGTTGTACCGCGCGTCCAGATGATTTCTTCACAAAATTGCGCGTGCAAAAAATCAGCAACTCGTTGCCGAGCCTGCTCAAATTTTTGCGTGGCTCTGCCGGCCAGCGTATGCGCACTGCGGTGTACGTTCGCATTATCAGTGCGATAAAAATCGAGCATCGCCTGTAACACACACTCCGGTTTGTGCGCTGTGGCAGCACTATCCAGATAGACCAGCGGATGGCCATGAATTTGTTGCCGCAGGATCGGAAATTGTTCACGTACCTGCTGCACATCAAACGAAGTCATAACATCAAATCACCCAAATACAAGGGTGGTTATGATAGCGCAAACCGTCTGATTCGTGATGCAAAACCATCCGGTATTCCCAGATGGCTTTATAATCGCGGCAGTTACTGACAAAAACCGATCGCGCGATCTTCCATTGAGCAAGGTAAAGATGAGGGCGTAGCCGCCGCAATGGGTGCTGACGTAGTCGCGGTGGGCGCACAAGATTCCAAGATCGGCTTCGTGACTGTGGAATAACTCCAGCCGGAGAGCAGTGACGGCAACCGTGGATTTGCGGGTGACCAAGTCAGCGCTTTCCATTTTTCATGGCCATGCTCTTGCAGTTTTTCGTAATTTTGACACAGCGCACCAGCGAATTTTTTAACGAAATCGTTACGTTGTTTATCCCGAAATTGCGCGGTAACCAAATATGACTGCACCATCATCACTGGCATGTGCTTCGGCAAGAAGGGATAGTTTTTCTGATCGGCAAAACCGATGCTGTAATCTTTCAACAGTGCTTCGGTGGCATCATTTTTGATGTTTGTTGCCAGTAACTTGTAGTCTTTGCCCAATCGCTGTAACAACGGCAATGGCGGCCCACCAATCAAGACCACCACATCGGCCTTACGCTCTTCCGGGCCTGCCTCTGGGTGCGCCAGATGCCAGAGTGCAGAACGACTGTATTTGGTGCCTTCGTCAGTACCGAGAACACCCGCTTCAATAAACGGCTTCACCACCACCGGGGCTTTGCCAAACAACTTGTAATAGATATTTTTAGCCGTGAGATTCGCACCACTACCGTCCGGTCCAATGGCTAAGCGCTTGTCCTCAATATCCTGCAGCTCTTGCATCGGTGAGTCTTTACGGACAATAAAATAAATTTCCTCATTATATAATGGTGCAATTACACGCAATGAGTGCAGCAGATCGGAGGCCCATTCTCTTACAGCAGGATCAGGATCATTTTTTTCCAGATTAACGTAAGTCTGATACACATCCGATTGCACAATCGCAAAAGAAACACCTGCGGTTTTGCTTAATGCTTTGATGTTATCCACCGCGCCTTTAGAGGTCAGATTGCGTAATTCCGGCATAGCATATTGTTTAAGATCTTCGCCAACCCGGTAATAGGTATCGCTCTGATTCCCGGTGACGATGGCATTACTGGCTAATGCCGCAGCATGACTCGCGTAGCACAGGGCTAACACCCCAAGGCTCTTACCCGCACACGAAACAACGTTCATTATTCACAACCCCTTCAATCCCTGTTTAGTAATTTTTAGTGAAGTACTATTGGCAAAGCTGTGCTTCGCGATCCTCGGCAGAGCAAACGATCTCGCCTGCTACGCCGGCTTTATTTACCTGACTAACGATTGGCGTTTTGACTTTCTCAGGCAATGCCGGATGTTCCATCACCGGCTTCGCGACGATGACAGGTACAGATTTAGTTTCGGGTGTTGCGGCTGGGGTGATGACAGCTTTCACTGGCTCAGCACTGACCGTAGGCACCTGGGATGCGGTAGACAGCAGTTTTCCCGGTTCAAAGTCCGGATAAACCAGCTTCAGCACCACTAACACCGTGACTGCGCCTAAAAACAGCGCGATCAAGATGATGATCTTCCAATCATAGTGCGCACTTTTCATCTCGATTCCTGAATTTACATAAGCCATCGACTTGCCTCCTACAAGGTATCTTTCCTCTGTTTTGCTATACTGCTCATCCGACGCAATGTGGTAATGGTGACAAGGTATGAAACTCAACCCCCGACAACTGGATGCAATGCAATATGTATCCGGGCCCTGCCTGGTATTAGCCGGTGCCGGTAGTGGCAAAACCCGGGTCATTACCTCGAAAATTGCTTACCTGATCCGCGAATGCGGTTATCAGGCGCGGCATATTTTTGCGGTCACCTTTACCAATAAAGCCGCCAAAGAGATGAAAGAACGTGTCGCACAGACACTTGGTCGTAAAGAGGCGCGAGGCCTGACGGTTTCCACCTTCCATTCTCTCGGGCTGGATCTGATCCGGCGGGAACATAAGCATCTGCAACTGAAAGCCAATTTTTCCCTGTTTGATGACACCGATCAGATGAGTCTGCTCAAAGAGCTGACCGAGCTGGAGATACAGGGTGACAAGGAATTGTTACAGCAATTAGTGCAGGCCATCTCGCGCTATAAAAATGATCTGATTCTTCCCGCGCAAGCGCTGAAACGTGCGCAAACGCCGGATGAGCAAAAATTCGCGAAATGGTATGACCGCTATCAACGGCAGATGAATGCCTATAACGCGCTGGATTTTGATGATCTGATTTTGCTGCCGACTTTGTTATTAAAAACCAATCCGGAAGTACGGGAACACTGGCAAGGCCGCATTCGCTACCTACTGGTCGATGAATACCAAGACACCAACACCAGTCAGTATGAACTGGTGAAGTTGCTAGTTGGCGCGCGCGCCCGTTTTACCGTGGTAGGTGATGATGACCAGTCGATCTACTCCTGGCGCGGCGCACAACCACAAAATCTGGTGCGACTGCAGGAAGATTTCAGCAATCTGCGTGTGATCAAGTTGGAACAGAACTACCGCTCAAAAGGCCGCATTCTGAAATGCGCCAATATTTTGATCGCGAATAACCCACATGTGTTTGATAAGCAGTTGTTCTCTGAGTTGGACTACGGCATGCCGGTGCGCGTGCTGACGGCGAAAAATGAAGACCATGAGGCGGAAAAAGTCGCCGCAGAGATCATGGGGCATCGCTTCATGAACCGCACCAGCTGGAAGGATTACGCCATTTTGTATCGTGGTAATCATCAATCCCGCTTGCTGGAAAAGATCCTGATGCAAAACCGCATTCCGTACAAAATCAGCGG
>CALMKU010000278.1 GCA_937866945.1 uncultured Tolumonas sp. | reverse complement strand
TTTACTATTCCCACTCGATCGTTGCTGGCGGTTTACCTGAAATATCGTAAACCACGCGGCTGATGCCGTTAACTTCGTTGATGATCCGGTTTGATACATGACCCAAGAAGTCATAAGGCAAGTGTGCCCAATGTGCAGTCATGAAGTCGATGGTTTCTACCGCACGCAGTGAAACAACCCAGTCATATTTACGGCCATCGCCCATAACACCGACGGAACGAACCGGCAGGAATACGGTGAACGCCTGGCTAACTTTGTGGTACAGATCAGCTTTGTGCAATTCTTCGATGAAGATCGCATCGGCACGACGCAGCAAGTCGCAATACTCTTTCTTCACTTCACCCAGCACGCGAACACCTAAGCCAGGGCCTGGGAATGGATGACGATACAGCATGTTGTAAGGCAGACCCAGTTCCAAACCAACACGGCGAACTTCATCTTTAAACAGCTCACGCAGTGGCTCAACCAGGCCCATCTTCATATCGTCAGGCAGACCGCCTACGTTATGATGTGATTTGATCACGTGTGCTTTACCAGTTTTAGACGCAGCAGATTCAATCACGTCAGGGTAAATAGTGCCCTGTGCCAGCCATTTGGCGTTCTTCAGTTTTTTCGATTCATCATCGAACACTTCAACGAACACACGACCGATCGCTTTACGTTTCAACTCAGGGTCAGCAATGCCTTTCAGCGCAGACAGGAAACGATCTTCCGCATCCACCTTGATGATGTTCAGCCCAAAATGGTCACCAAACATTTCCATAACTTGCTGGCCTTCATGCAGACGCAGCAGACCGTTATCGACGAAGACGCAGGTCAGTTTCTTACCGATAGCACGGTGAACCAGCATCGCAACAACAGATGAATCAACCCCACCTGACAGGCCAAGGATCACTTCATCGTCACCAACCTGTTCTTTGATACGCGCAATCGCATCTTCGATAATAGTGGCTGGCGTCCACAAAGCTTCACACTTACAAACTTCTTTCACAAAACGCTCCAGCATACGGGCGCCTTGTTTGGTGTGCGTCACTTCAGGGTGAAATTGCACGCCATAGAAGCGTTTTGCTTCATTCGCCATCGCGGCATGCGGGCAAGTTGGTGTCGCAGCAATGGTTTCAAAACCTGCAGGAATGGTGGCAACCTTATCGCCATGACTCATCCACACATCAAGTTCAGGACGGCCATTTTCTGCAATCGCATCTTCGATGTTGTGGAACAGCTCGCTGTCTTTTATCAGCTGCACTTTCGCGTAACCAAACTCACGTTTGTCTGAGCTTTCTACACTGCCACCCAGCTGTTCAGCCATGGTCTGCATGCCGTAGCAAACACCCAGAACAGGAACGCCAGCGTTAAACACATATTCCGGTGCGCGCGGGCTGTCAGTTTCAGTGACTGACTCCGGGCCGCCAGACAGAATGATCCCGTTCGGTTTGAATTCGCGGATCTGTTCTTCAGTAACATCCCAAGCCCACAATTCACAATACACACCGATTTCACGCACACGACGTGCAATCAGCTGAGTATATTGCGAACCGAAGTCCAGGATCAGAATACGGTGTTCATGAATATTTTTGCTCATGGTCGTCCTAATCATCATTAAGGAGAGGCCAATACAAGAATCAACCAGATCTTGTATGAAATAAATCAGGGCGCTATGCGCCCTGTCTGTCAATTTAGCCCATGCGATAGTTCGGGGCTTCTTTCGTAATCGTCACATCGTGGACGTGGGATTCCTGGATCCCTGCACCACTGATCTTCACGAATTCTGCCTTAGTACGCAAGTCTTCTATTGTAGCACTACCAGTGAGGCCCATGGCAGAGCGTAAACCGCCCATTTGTTGATGGATGATCTCTTTTAACCAGCCTTTGTAAGGAACGCGGCCTTCGATACCTTCCGGAACCAGCTTGTCTGCTGCATTGTCTGACTGGAAATAACGGTCAGAAGAACCTTTAGACATCGCGCCTAATGAACCCATACCACGGTAAGATTTAAATGAACGGCCTTGGTACAGTTCAATTTCGCCTGGAGACTCTTCAGTACCCGCAAACATAGAACCAACCATCACCAGACTAGCACCCGCCGCGATAGATTTCGCGATGTCGCCAGAGAAGCGGATACCACCGTCAGCGATAACAGGAATACCTGAGCCCTCCAATGCGCCAGCGGCATCAGAGATAGCTGTGATTTGTGGCACACCACAACCGGTGACGATACGGGTCGTACAGATAGAGCCTGGGCCGATACCGACCTTAACTGCGCTCACACCCGCCTCAACCAGTGCTTCCGCACCTTTCGCTGTTGCCACGTTACCACCTACGATCTGCAGGTTTGGATATTCTTTACGTGTATCGCGAATACGATCCAGTACGCCTTGTGAATGACCATGCGAAGAGTCAATCAGCAGCACGTCAACACCTGCTGCAACCAGCGCAGCCACACGTTCTTCGTTACCAGCACCCGCACCAACAGCAGCACCAACACGTAAACGACCCATCGCGTCTTTACACGCGTTCGGTTTGCTTTCTGCTTTCTGGAAATCTTTAACCGTGATCATACCGGTCAGTTTGAAATCGTCGTTAACGATCAGTACTTTCTCAATGCGGTGTTTTTGCATCAAAGCCTGAACCACTTCACGTGATGCATTTTCATGCACAGTAACCAGACGCGCTTTCGGCGTCATGACTTCATGCACCAACATATTCAGGTCGGTCACAAAACGCACGTCACGGCCCGTGATGATACCCATCAGTGAACCGTCAGTGTCTACAACTGGGAAGCCACCAAAACCGCTCATGAAGGTCAGCTCTTTGATCTGAGCAATCGTCATGTCCGGGCGAACAGTTACCGGATCAGTCACGATACCACTTTCGAACTTTTTAACGCGACGAACTTTGTCCGCCTGCTGTTCGATAGACATGTTTTTGTGGATGAAACCGAGACCACCTTCCTGAGCCAGCGCAATCGCTAAACGAGCACCGGTTACGGTATCCATTGCAGCGGAAGCCATAGGAATGTTCAGCACGATATCTTTTGTCAGATGAGTGCGCAGATCTGCGGTATTAGGAAGAACGATTGAATGAGCAGGGACTAACAGAACGTCGTCAAAAGTCAGTGCTTCTTTGGCTATGCGTAACATGGCAACATCTCACCGTTAATGTATGAAAGGGGGTGGGTAAAATATTGCAGCGAGATTTTAGGCACTTCATAGGGGTTGGTAAAGCATTTTTGCGTTTTAAATCACATTTTTTTTCGCGAAGCATGCAGGTCATTGTTATTATTAGCGCCAGTTCCAACAAATCAAGAGCGAATCCGTGGCTATATCACAACCTATTATCTACACCGTCAGCCGGTTGAATACCGTTGTTCGTCTCTTATTGGAACAGGAAATGGGGCTCGTTTGGCTGACGGCTGAAATCTCTAACTTGGTACAGCACAGCTCTGGTCATTGGTACTTCACGCTGAAAGATTCTCAGGCACAAGTCAAAGCTGCCATGTTCAAAGGGCAAAACCGGCGTGTCAGTTTTCGACCACAAAATGGTCAGCAGATCCTCGTGCAAGGGCAACTATCTCTGTATGAAGCCCGGGGCGACTACCAGCTGATTGTAGAAAAAATGCAGCCCGCTGGTGATGGACTGTTGCAGATGAAACTGGAGGCCTTAAAAGCCCAGCTGACAGCGGAAGGATTATTCGCGCCAAGCCGTAAACGCCCCCTCCCCGCGCAACCAAAACAGATCGGCATCATCACCTCGCCTACCGGTGCTGCAGTTCACGATATGTTGACGATACTAGCCCGACGAGATCCATCCTTACCGGTGATTATATATCCCAGCGCCGTACAGGGTGAAAGTGCAGTGCCAGCACTGCTGGCTGCATTAGAAACCGCCTGGCGACGCAATGAATGTGACTTACTCATTGTCGGCCGTGGTGGCGGATCACTGGAAGATCTCTGGTGTTTTAACGATGAACGTGTAGTACGCGCAATTGCCAGCAGTCCGATCCCTATTGTCAGTGCGGTCGGCCATGAAACGGATGTTACACTGGCTGATTTCGCCGCAGACCTCCGTGCCTCGACCCCATCCGCCGCAGCGGAGTTAGTCAGCCGGGATCAACTGCAACAACTGCATCGTTTAACTCAATTTATACAACGCCTGAAACAAGCAATTTTGTTGCAACAACAACGTTATGTATTACGTTGGCAACAGCAACAGGCACAATTGGCGGCACAAAATCCACAATATCAGTTACAACAAAAAATGCAGCGACAGGATGAGTTGCAATGGCGTTTAGAACGTGTAATTAAGCAACAGCTCGATAACGCATCACGCCATTACGAAGAGCAAACTCAACGTTTGCAGCAAGCATCACCAGCGCGGCATTTATCAACGCTAAAACAGCAACATGAATTTCTTCAGCAACGCTTGCTCAAAGCGATACAAAATCAGCGACAAGCCAGCCAACAACAACTAGCACAGTTAAGTGGACAGCTCCAGGCATTGAGTCCGCTGCAAGTGTTAGCCCGGGGTTATTCAGTGACTACCAATATGAGTGGTAGGTTGATCCATGAATATTCCCAGGTAACTCCCGGCGAACAGTTAAATATTCAATTGGGCAAAGGTGCTTTGCGAGTAAGAACCGAAGAGATTAAATCCGAAACCTGACTGCATTCGTTCTAATCTTTAGGAACCAGACGAGGACGTCCTGTGTCATCGATAGCCACATAAGTAAATACCGCTTCGGTGACACAATGGCGATCAAAACATTCTGAACGCAACAACGGTTTGATCCAAACTTCAAGCTTGATGGTGATAGAAGTATTTCCTATCCGCATACACTCACCGTGTACACAAACGGCATCGCCCACTTTTACCGGCTGATGAAAGGTCATCGCTTCAACCGCAACAGTTGCAATTCGTCCCCGTGCAATTTCAGTAGCCAACATGCCGCCAGCTAAATCCATTTGTGACATGATCCAGCCACCAAAAATATCACCGTTCTGATTGGTGTCTGCAGGCATCGCTTGGGTGCGAATAATCAGATCACCTTTCGGATAGCGTTTAACATCGTTCATTTTCAGCACTTCATGTAATCAAAATGTTAAATATACTCGCCGAAAACTCTTTTTCCTATCCGAATAAACACTTACCAAGTAATGCATTTTCAACTTGTTATAGCCTTGGTTACCTAGATAAGCGCGATATTTTATGCCAGCACCGGAAACATATGCTTGATCCCTGCAACCATGATTTCGATCCCCAAAGACATCATGATCAGCCCCATAATACGCGTCACCACGTTGATCCCTGTGCGCCCCATCAGACGGAATAACAGGGGTGCTGCACGGAAAATCAGCCAGGAAGCAAAACAGAACAATACAACCACCAGACTCATCCCCATCAACTGTTGTGCCGAATTAAACTGAGAGGAATAGACAATAGTAGAGCTGATTGCGCCTGGGCCTGCCATTAACGGCAATGCCAGTGGCACCACTGCAATCGACTCTTTGGCCAGCGTATCGCCTTTTTCTTCTTTGTTATGCCGCACTTCACCTAATTTACCCTGCAACATTGACCAGGCGATTAACACAATCAAAGAACCACCGGCGATACGGAAAGAGGCGATCGATATGCCAAACAGATCCAAAATCACCTGTCCAAAAAACATCGAGACCCAGAGAATGACCATCACCGCAAAATTAGCGGTGGTATTCGTCCGTAAGCGCTCCTGTGGTGTTTGTTGACTGGTCAGGCTCACGAATACAGGCAGCAATCCCAGTGGGTTAATAATGGCGGTAAGACCAATAAAAAACTTCAGATAAACAGAAAAAGAGAGATGATCCATAGTGCGATATGAGCCTGAATATAGATGAAACAAGTATGTCAGAAAACTGTGGTTAGCGTAGCGAAAACGGCAATTCACTACTAGCGATATTAATTTATAGACCTAAAGATACGGATTAGTTTTTTTTATCCGAACAAGAGAAATTGTCGTATGTAACACAACTGGTATCATTCCTAACAAAATGCTGGTCTGTCCATAAAATGACTCCATTTAAAACAAGATTAAATTCTGAAGAATGCATTATCCGCATTCCTGCTAAAGAAAAGGATGGTTGAATCAATTAGTGAGGTAATAGCCATGTCTGGCGCGGTAATTGTGATATTTTAGTTAAGAAAATGTCACAAACATTCAATTTTAATTCGCTTTTTTAATATGGCTGCACCGGTAACAATACTTACTTAAGGCAATAACAATACTTACTTAAGTCAACGAGAGAATTAATACATAATTTGCATCGCTTGCTTACACTATTGATGCAGATCAAGTTTTTACACATTACCTACTTCTATAATCAAGCTCGAAAACTGTTTACTAAGTCACACTATGAATTGAGCTGCTATAGTGTTGTACGTGCCTTAATAAACCGTTTTTATAAACTCACTAGGAGATTCACATATGCCAGTAACCAACGTTGCTGAATTGGATGAACTGATTGCTCGCGTCAAAAAAGCTCAACGCGAATTTGCAACATTCAGCCAAGAACAGGTTGATAAAATCTTCCGTGCTGCTGCTCTGGCAGCGAACAATGCTCGTATTCCTTTGGCTCAGATGGCTGCTGCTGAATCAGGTATGGGTATCGTTGAAGACAAAGTGACTAAAAACCACTTTGCGTCCGAGTACATCTACAACAAATACAAAGACGAAAAAACCTGTGGCATTCTGGAAGAAGACAAAACTTTCGGCACTATCACCATTGCTGAACCAATCGGCATCATCTGTGGTATCGTTCCAACTACCAACCCGACTTCTACTGCAATCTTCAAATCTCTGATTGCTCTGAAAACTCGTAACGGTATCGTTTTCTCCCCGCACCCACGTGCTAAAAACTCAACTGCTGCTGCTGCTCGTATCGTTCTGGAAGCTGCTGTTGCTGCTGGTGCACCTGCTGACATCGTTGGCTGGATCGACACCCCTTCAGTAGAAATGTCTAACTACCTGATGAAACACAACGACATCAACCTGATCCTGGCTACTGGTGGCCCAGCAATGGTTAAAGCGGCTTACTCTTCTGGTAAACCAGCTATCGGTGTAGGCGCAGGTAACACTCCAGTTGTTATCGACGAAACCGCAGACATCAAACGTGCTGTAGCTTCTATCCTGTTGTCTAAAACTTTCGACAACGGTGTTGTTTGTGCTTCTGAACAGGCTGTTATCGTAGTTGATTCAGTATACGACGCAGTAAAAGAACGTTTCGCTTCTCACGGCGGCTACATCCTGAATAAAGATGAAGCTGACAAAGTTCGTAAAGTTCTGCTGATCAACGGTGCCCTGAACGCGGCAATCGTAGGTCAACCAGCGACCAAAATCGCTGAACTGGCTGGCATCAAAGTTCCTTCTGACACCAAGATCCTGATCGGTGAAGGCGCCAAAATCTGCTACGAAGAAGAATTCGCTCACGAAAAACTGTCTCCATCACTGGGTATGTTCCGTGCGAAAGACTTCACCGAAGCTGTTGACTTCGCTTGCCAGATGGTTGATCTGGGCGGTATCGGTCATACTTCAGCTCTGTACACCGACCAAGACAAGAACGACGATCGCGTTCGTTACTTCGGTGACAAGATGAAGACTGCTCGTATCCTGGTTAACACCCCAACTTCTCATGGTGGTATCGGTGACCTGTACAACTTCAACCTGGCTCCATCTCTGACTCTGGGTTGTGGTTCATGGGGTGGTAACTCCATCTCTGAAAACGTAGGTCCAAAACATCTGATCAACAAGAAGACAGTAGCTAAGCGAGCAGAAAATATGCTGTGGCACAAACTTCCAAAATCAATCTACTTCCGTCGTGGTTCTCTGCCAATCGCACTGACTGACCTGGAAGGCAAAAAACGCGCAATGGTTGTTACCGACAGCTTCCTGTTCAACAACGGTTATGCTGACGAACTGGTTTCTATCCTGAAAGACAAAGGCATGGAAGTAGAAGTATTCTACGAAGTGGCTGCAGATCCAACTCTGACCATCGTTAAGAAAGGTGCAGAGATGATGCGCTCTTTCAAACCAGACGTGATCCTGGCGCTGGGCGGTGGTTCACCAATGGACGCTGCGAAAATCATGTGGGTTATGTACGAACATCCAGAAACTCATTTCGAAGAACTGGCAATGCGTTTCATGGACATCCGTAAACGTATCTACAAGTTCCCTAAAATGGGTATCAAAGCTGACCTGGTATGTATCACTACTACTTCAGGTACCGGTTCTGAAGTTACTCCATTCGCAGTAGTTACTGACGACCTGAACGGTGGCGTTAAATACCCACTGGCTGACTACGAGCTGACTCCAACCATGGCTATCGTTGATGCGAACCTGGTTATGAACATGCCTAAGTCTCTGTGTGCGTTCGGTGGTGTTGACGCGGTAACTCACGCAGTTGAAGCTTATGTTTCTGTACTGGCTAACGAATACTCTGACGGTCAAGCGCTGCAAGCTCTGAAACTGTTGAAAGAATACCTGCCAAGCAGCTATGCGAATGGTTCTAAAGACCCAATCGCTCGTGAAAAAGTGCACAATGCTGCTACCATCGCTGGTATCGCGTTTGCTAACTCTTTCTTGGGCGTGTGTCACTCAATGGCTCACAAACTGGGTGCTGAGTTCCACATTCCTCACGGTCTGGCTAACGCCCTGTTGATCGCTAACGTAATCCGTTACAACGCGAACGACAACCCAACTAAACAGACTGCATTCTCTCAATACGACCGTCCACAAGCACGTCGTCGTTATTCAGAAATCGCTGATCACTTGGGTCTGACCGCTTCTGGCGACCGTACCGGTGTTAAAGTTGAGAAACTGCTGACTTGGTTGGAAGGTCTGAAAGCTGAATTGGACATCCCTGCTTCTATCCGTGAAGCTGGCGTGAACGAAGCTGCGTTCCTGGCTAAAGTTGACCAACTGGCTGTTGAAGCGTTCGA
>CALMKU010000277.1 GCA_937866945.1 uncultured Tolumonas sp. | reverse complement strand
TCATAGCAAAATTTCAATAGGCAACATTCAGTATGAGACTTAATTACTCACCGGCGTTGTTACCTAAATCTGGGAACGTTTTCCGTTTTTCATGATCTGATCTCTTAGTGCCAATAACTGGGAGTAACCAAATGGGTAAAGCGAAACATAAAATCAGCAACTGGCAGCAGTATAATCAGGCTTTAGTCAATCGAGGCTCTCTCACTGTCTAGATGGGTGATGAGGCCATTCGTCAATGCATCGTACTAAAATGGCTGTGTAGCATCTGCTACTCTGCCCTTTCAAAAACGATAATGCCCCAAAATGAGTTTCGGAAAACTGAATCATAATACTCACCAACATCATGTTTGCTAAATTTTAGTAATGACTAAATAACTGTTCCGAAATGTAGATCATTTGGTGGGAGTAACTCGGTTGTAGTTATGCGATCATATCGTCCCCCTCTGGCAGGATAGTTGTCACCACTTAAAATTTAACCAGTTAGGGGCGTTGAGAGTCGATAGTGTCTCGTTATAGCGAAGAACGTAAGCAACAGATTTTGAGTAAGTTATTGCCGCCTTCAAACATGTCCGTGGCTGAAGTCGCTAAAGCGGAAGGGATCAGTGAGCAAACTTTGTATAATTGGCAAAATAAAGCCAAACAACAAGGTCGCCCTGTGCCCGGAAATAAACCAACTTCAGAGCAATGGTCAGCAGAAGCTAAACTGGCCACTGTGATCGAAACTGCCCCTTTAAATGAAGCGGAACTGAGCGAATATTGTCGCCAAAAAGGCCTCTATGTCGAACAAATCAAAGCCTGGAAAGCAGATTCACTCCGCGGGTTTATGAGTTCGCGAGAACAGGAGCAGGAAGCAAAACGACAGCGCCAATCCGACCAAAAAGAGATCAAACAGCTCAAGCGCGAACTGCGTGAAAAAGAAAAAGCACTGGCTGAAACGGCAGCATTGTTGGTGCTGCGAAAAAAGTTGCATGCGTTCTGGGAGATAGACGACGAGGACGATTAACGTCAGTCCCACAACGCTCACAATACGTGTCTTGGATCCAGGAGGCCAAGCGAGATGGGGCCCGACTTCCACGCGCTTGTGATGAAGCCGGACTCACATTGCGCACCTATCGGCGCTGGTGTCAGCATGGTCAGGTTAAGGCGGATCGGCGGCCGGATGCAACGCGCCCAACGCCTGCGAATAAACTGAGTGAAGCGGAACAGGCAAAAATTATCGAAGTCTGCAACCAAGCACAGTTTGCGAGCTTGCCACCTTCGCAAATCGTGCCAACACTGTTAGACCAAGGCGAATATTATGGTTCAGAATCAACGTATTACCGGGTATTGAAAGCACATGGTCAGTTACATCATCGCGGCCGAAGTCTAGCCCCCAAAGGCTCAGCGATGCCAACGACCTATACAGCAACCGGACCCTGTCAGGTGTTTTGTTGGGATATCACCTACTTGGCGAGTACGGTGCGAGGCCAATTTTACTACCTGTACATGCTGGAAGATGTGTACAGCCGGAAAATCGTGGGTCACGAAGTGTATGAAGCAGAATCGGGTGAACATGCTGCCAAACTGTTAGAGCAAACCCTATTACGGGAAAAATGTTTACACAGCGGTGTGGTGTTGCACTCGGATAACGGAGCGCCGATGAAATCACAAACGATGCGGGTGAAAGCGAATGAGCTTGGGGTCACCACCTCGTACAGTCGGCCTCGCGTGAGTAATGACAATCCGTTTGCTGAGTCACTGTTCAGAACGTGTAAATACCGACCGGACTGGCCATCCGCCGGCTTTAAGAGCCTGGACGAAGCCAGAGATTGGGTACTTAAGTTTACACGCTGGTATAACTACGAACATAAGCACAGTCAGTTACGGTTTGTGACGCCGCATCAGCGTCATACGGCGCAAGACGTTGCACTATTAGCCCAACGCAAAGAGCGGATTGAAGCAGCCAAAGCGGCTAATCCAAATCGTTGGGGAAAACGGGCGGTTCGCAACTGCACACCGATGGGACCGACCACATTGAATCCGGAAAAAGAACCGGCTAAAGAGTTAGAAAAACAGGCCGCTTAAATCGGTCAATGGTGACAACTACCTTGAAAAACACCGATAGCAACCTGCCGTTCGTTTGCCAGAAATGACAGGAAACGCTCTACCTCTTCATCACCCATTTCTGAGGGGTGTCGGTTCTGATGAAAGCGGATATACCAGCGGATCCAGTAAATATACGATTCAATCGTATTTTTTGAATAATATCGGGTTACCATATATTCAAAAATAGATGCCAAAAAGGGCGAGGACGGTTTTTGCATAGCAACCAACCTGTATAAATAAACAGTATTTATATGCTACTACAAATTCCGCAAATGAAACCTGACACAAGAACTCCGTTAGTCAGAAACACATCATAACCAATTGATTACTATAAAATTGTATTGATGCTGTAAAACATTACAGTTAAA
>CALMKU010000276.1 GCA_937866945.1 uncultured Tolumonas sp. | reverse complement strand
TTGTGCCGACCGGCAGGCCGCGCGTTGGCTTTGGGTATGATTTTTTCACTTGGTGATTTAGCCGCCATCGCTATGTTCGGCAGCGATGAATTACAGACTCTGCCGTGGCTGCTCTATCAACAGCTGGGGCATTATCAGATGCGCGCGGCGGCAGCAACCGCGCTCATTTTGTTGCTGCTGTGCATTACCTTACTTTGGTTGGTGGAATGGCTGGCTAGCCGCACTGAACACCGCGAACCGCCGTCATTGCTGGAGTCATAATGTTATTGGTTGAACAGTTACAAACCCAACGGCAAGGGCGCCAGTTTGAATTTTCATTGCGCCTGCAGCCGGGCGAAATAGGCTTATTGCTGGGGCGCTCCGGTAGCGGTAAATCGACTTTATTGGAAATGCTCGCCGGATTTGTACCGTTCACCGCCGGAACACTGCTCGCCGATAGTCAGAATATCGCCGCGCTGCCACCAGCCGCACGCCCATTTACCATGCTGTTCCAACAGAACAACCTGTTTGAGCACTTAACCGTGCGCCAAAATATCGGGCTTGGCTTACGGCCTAATCTGAAATTATCACGTCTGGAGCAAAACGCATTGCAGCAGGCGGCAGAACGCTTACAGATCAGCGAATTGCTCGATCGTTTACCGACATCGCTGTCTGGCGGACAACAACAACGCGTTGCGTTAGCCCGTTGTCTGGTACGACGTAAACCCTATCTGTTGCTGGATGAGCCTTTTTCAGCACTTGACCCTGCTTTGCGTCAGGAGATGATGCAGGAAGTGAGAATGTTGGCGACAGAACAACGCATTGGTGTGCTGTTGGTGTCGCATCAACCACAAGAAGCGAAAGATCTGGCGGATTGGCTGGGATTTGTCGATGACGGGAAACTGGCGTTTATCGCGCCAATGGAAGCACTACAGCAGCCACCGAGTAGCGCCTTCGCCGCTTACCTAGGGCTGTAGTGTTTAATGCCCCCTTATTAAAAAGGGGGCATGCTGGAAATTATAAATTCTCTTCGGCAAACGATGCCAAGCGACTACGAACTACGCCATTTAAGAAGATATTGGCGCTACCCTCAAAGTCTTTAAAACGTTCCACAATATAGGTCAGGCCGGATGTCACCGGGGTCAGATAGTTAGAATCGATCTGCGCTAAGTTACCGGAGCAGACAATTTTAGTGCCTTCTCCACAGCGGGTGATGATAGTTTTTAATTGCGATGCGGTGAGATTTTGGCACTCATCCAATAGGACAAAGGTGTTTTGAAAACTACGTCCGCGCATGAAATTCACTGATTTAAACTGGATGTTGGCTTTCTCCATGATGTATTGCAGCGAGGTTTCGCGGCTTTCATCATGCTTGTGTAAGACTTCCAGCGTATCAGTGACAGCTGCTAACCACGGCAGCATTTTTTCCTCTTCGGTACCGGGTAGAAAACCAATACTTTCCGCAATTTCCGGCGTGTTGCGGGTGACGATGATACGTTCATAAATACCGCGTTCAATCACCAGCTCTAAGGCTGCCGCAACCGCCAACAGGGTTTTCCCACAACCTGCCGGCCCGGTCAGGATCACCAGATCAATGGTCGGATCGAGCAACGCATCCAGCGCCATGCCCTGATAAATATTTTTTGGATGCACGCCCCAAGCGTGGCGGTTCATCAGACGGTCATAGCCAATATCTTTGATGAATAATTTTCCGTCTTCGTGTTTTTGTACTCGCCCGGCAAAGGTTTGTGCCTCATCAATCAGATACTGATTAACGTGCGTACCCGGCAAGATCGTCTCATCAATCTGATGATTGACATCGCGGCCATAAGAGACCGTTTCACATTGGCCGACTTTATCCCAGAACGCGCCGTCAATTTTTTGAAAACCTTTTGCCAGCAGGCGAATATCGTCGATCAATTGGTCGGTGCGATAATCTTCAACCTTTTCCAGCCCTGCCCCTTTGGCTTTCAGGCGCATGTTGATGTCTTTGGTGACCAACACCACTTCGCGATCTTTACGAACCTTTTGCAGATAAAGCGCCAGATTGATGATCCGGTTGTCGGCTTCTTTACTGGTAAAGACCTCTTCCCCGCCCGGTAAATGGTGATCGCTGAAAATGGAGATCAGACCACAGCAGCTGGCGCCGCTGGTTTTTTCGGTCAGACAAATGCCGCTGGTAATTTGTTCAGGCGTGGCATCACGAAACACATCTTCCAGCGTACGGATCGCCACCCGTGCTTCGCGACTGACATCTTTTTGCCGATCTTTGATGTTATCGAGTTCTTCAAGCACCGTCATCGGAATGACAATGTCGTGTTCCTGAAAAGAGTAGATGGACAGAGGTTCGTGCAACAGCACGTTGGTATCGAGGACAAATAGTTTACGTTCATCGCAATCCATAGGCAGCCTCCTTTGGCTGGTGTGCCAGATGACAAATACATGTCAGTTACAACACACAGAAATGACAGACGGATGACAACTTCCTTTGTTACTCT
>CALMKU010000275.1 GCA_937866945.1 uncultured Tolumonas sp. | reverse complement strand
CGAGAGATCATCATGCTGTCTTCAATCAAAAGGATCTTATTCATAGAATGCGCGTACAGTCATCATAGAAACATCATTAGGCTTAAGTATAAACGTAACAGACTAACGCTGTTTACTACGGACTTTTGATTCTGTGGCGAACACCAATTTGTTTGGCGTAATTAGCTGCGCTAGGAAGGAAAAAACGAAGAATGAAACATATTGGACGAAGATTACGGAACAGAAACATACGAAAATTTCTGTTCCGTAGTTACATTATTTATGACGCTCTTTCAGACAATTAACAACATCGGCCAGTTGCAGGCCTTCGTTTTGCAGCAAGACAGTCAAGTGATACAGTAAATCGGCTGATTCATTGATCAACTCTTCCCGATCTTTTGCCATTGCAGCCAATGCAACTTCAACACCTTCTTCGCCCACTTTCTGCGCAATACGTTTGGTGCCTTTGGCGTACAAGCTCGCAGTATAACTGGATGAAGGATCGGCATCTTTACGACCTGCCAGGATCTGTTCCAACTCAGCTAAAAAGCCCAGTGGCAGAGCTGGGTGCTCATCAAAACATGATGGGCAACCACGGTGGCAAGTTGGGCCAATCGGGTCAGCAGCAACCAGCAGACTGTCATTGTCGCAATCTGTGGTAATAGCACGCAGTTGCAGCACGTGACCAGAGGTTTCGCCTTTAGTCCATAAACGGTTTTTGCTGCGACTGAAGAAAGTCACATGACCTGTTTCCAGCGTTTTATCCAGCGCTTCGCGGGTCATATAACCCTGCATCAGCACTTGACCGCTGTGCACATGTTGCACAATTGCTGGGATCATACCGCCAGTTTTTTCCCAATCCAGACGAGTTGGGTCAACAGTAATTAAATCAGTCACGGATCTGCACTCCTTCGTTACGCAGATAAGCCTTTAATTCAGGGATCGGAATAATTCCCTTATGAAATACGGAAGCAGCCAGCGCACCATCAACATCAGCAATCTGGAAAGCATCACGGAAGTGTACCATTTCTCCGGCACCACCTGAGGCGATCAACGGTACTTTGCAAAGATCACGGATCAGTTTTAGCTGCGTTAAATCGTAACCTTGACGCACGCCGTCCTGATTCATCATATTCAGCACGATCTCACCGGCACCGCGTTTTTGCACTTCCACAACCCAATCTGGGGTTGTCCATTTAGTAATACGGGTACGAGTTTCATCACCGGTGTATTGTTTAACCTGATATTGACCTGTAGCAGCATCAAAATAGGAATCGATACCAACCACGATACACTGCACACCAAAACGATCGGCCAGTTCGGTGATCAGTTCAGGGTTAGCCAACGCAGGGGAATTGATCGAAACTTTGTCCGCGCCAAATTCCAAAATGCGTTTCGCGTCTTCAACCGATTTAATGCCGCCAGCGACACAAAAGGGAATGTCGATCACTTCCGCAACACGGCTGACCCAGCTTTTATCTACCACACGGGCGTCAGAAGAGGCCGTTATATCATAAAACACCAGCTCATCCGCACCTTCATCGGCATAACGTTTTGCCAGTGGCACGATGTCACCCATCACTTCGTGATTGCGGAACTGAACGCCTTTAACCACGACACCATCTTTAACGTCTAAACAGGGGATTATGCGTCTTGCCAGCATGCAATTGCC
>CALMKU010000274.1 GCA_937866945.1 uncultured Tolumonas sp. | reverse complement strand
ATCTGAACAGCAAATTGAAAAAGTTAAAACTCGGTGGCAGGCATACTTTCGCTAACGCAGCCTATAGAGACAGACTGTCGATTCATAACACTGAGCATACTCAGAACTCATCTATTGATTGAATATAAGCCCCTAAATTTAGGGGCTTTTTTGTTTCTGGTTGTCTGTGAATATAGTTAGTTTAACGCAGTGCCGTGCGTGACGGGATTTTGGAGTGAGAAACAAAAGGATCCTGCGGTAGCTTGTCGTAATTCACTTTACTTAGAGAAAAGTCGGTGACATAGACTGGCGGAGCCGGTTGTTCCGAGATGAAGCGATATTTAGGCACCACTTCCTGACTACGGATCCCGCTCCATTCTGCAAACAATGACATGAAATCGTTAGCAGAACGAACTGCCTTGATCTTGCGGTGGCGAGTTTCTCCACTGGAGGTAATCAACATTGGTACTTGATAGTTTTGCTGGAATTGATCGTTGTGTGACAAGTATTCAGATTTGGAGCCTCGTTCCTTGAAGGATAAGCCATGATCGGAAAAGTAGATCATTGAAAATTTCTTGCCACTGTTTTGCAACTGCTTGTTCAGCGAGGACAGGAAGCTGTCAGTTTGAGTGATGCTATACAGATAGCAGGATATTTCCTTGTTATTCACAAACGTCTCATACTTATGACGAGTGCGTTCACAGGCTTTCGGATGAGATCCCATCAGATGGTAAACAATCAGTTTCGGTGCTTCGGTGTTATCGTTCAGCGCACCATTGGTAAATTTCAAAAGATCTGTGTCCTGCGTATCCTGTGAAATGAAATTACCATTTTTCAAAAACTGAACGTTATCAGCCCGCTTGGCGATGCTGGCGATAGCGGTATCGTAATGGCCTAGCTGACCTTGGTTAGAGAACCAGTAGGTGTGAAATCCAGCGCGTTTTGCCAGTGTCACTATGTTGTTCTGATATTGTGGCTGCTGATCCTTACCAACCAACGTCAGTGTCAACCCCAACGATTGCTGGGTTGATGAAGCTGCAGATAGATAATTCTGGAACAGTACGCCATTCATACTGCTCATGAATGGCGTGTTAGCCCAATGGCCACCAAATGCGCCCAAGGCATCACGTCGAACACTCTCGCCGATCACCACTACATACACCTGATGCCTAGGTTTTGCGGCAATTACATGCCAGTTATCCTGTAAAGTAGCCAGTTCCTGCATACGCTGGTGTTCGGCATTCACGGTCATATTAATCAGGGTGATATCTTTTACGAAATGGAATACCGGATAGCTGATATTCAGCAAAGAAAACGTGCCTTTGGTATAGAAAACGTTCAGTGGGGCTACTAGCGAAATGGCCAAAAATACCGCTAGCAACGAAGAATGATGACCCGACCAACGCGGGAAGATCCGGGCAGGGCTCTGTAGCACCAGCCAGGCAATCCCAAGAATGCTCAAGGAAACCAGATAGTACCAAACAGGGAAAACCCGCAGCATTTCGCCAGCTTCTTCCGGATTGGAAGAATAAAGCGAAAGAATGCTATTGAAATTCGGGGCTCCGTAAGTACGACCAAACGGGAAATAGCAGGCAGCCAGCAGAGCACAAACAATCAGTGTGTATTTGAATGCTCGCCAGGACAGTCGTTCCAGTAAACACAAAAAGCAAAAGAAGCCTATTGCATCGAGTACGCGTAATTCGTAGCCAAGCGAAATATTGATCAGCAAGCCCAGCAGAAACAAAATTGCTGAGTTCCAGCTCAAAAATACTTGCACACGAGAATATGACACAGCCTGTCGTAAGGTTAAGTTTATAAAATTCATCTAATTTTCTGGATGGAGAGTGAACGAAATACATGGTCGCTGCGCAACCACACCCTACGGGAGAAACAGCTTTGAAGGTATTACTAGCTCCCTTCTGTGCAGGCTGTAAAAACACGCTCAGCTTATGCTAAAAAGTCATAGTTCGGAGCCTTTATTCCTGTGACGTAGTATACAAAATTAAGTTTTTATGACAAAAAAATGACAAAAAGGTCATTTATGACAGAGAAATGCGAGCAATACAGTCCATATCACTCTTTTTAAAGCAGGAGATTGTTACTTGCTGCTCAACACCCAGCCTTTAAGCTGAACGGGAAACTGATGAAAGTCGCTCAGCAGTGGTAGTGCACTGGTAGTACGCATCAAGACGGCAGAGAAGGTATAAGATACTCATGTTATAATTAGGTCGATTTTATAGGCTGTATCAGATACCCACGAAATGTGGGTTTCTTTTTATTGAGTTGATGATGCATACACTTGAACAATTACGGGCTGGTGAATTACATGGTATTCGCCGCCTAACACTCTGCTGCGGTTTAACAGAGTTCCCTCGAGAAATTTTCTCATTATCAGACTCGTTGGAAATACTCGATCTGTCTGGGAATCAACTCTCTTCATTGCCGGATGAGCTGGTTAAGCTCACCAAACTGAAAGTCATTTTCTGTTCGCAGAATCAGTTTACAGAATTGCCTGCTGTTCTGGGGCGTTGCCCATCGCTGAGAATGATTGGTTTCAAGGCGAATAAAATTCGCCATGTTCCGGCAATATCACTGCCTGCAAAGTTGCGTTGGTTAACGCTGACCGATAATGAGATTGAGCAATTACCTCCAGAGATTGGAGATTGTCGTTATCTACAAAAATTGATGCTGGCAGGAAATAGACTGCAAGCATTGCCGGAGACATTGGCTAATTGTCAGCGGCTGGAATTGATCCGCATTGCCGCCAATCAGTTGCATGCTTTTCCAACATGGCTGCTTTCATTGCCTCGTTTATCCTGGCTGGCGTATTCCGGTAATCCTTTCAGTGCGGCGTTGGAAGAGGGGGCGTTGGCCGATTCCACCCTTGATGATATTCATTGGGATAGTCTGGAACTTGACCAGTTATTGGGGGAAGGGGC
>CALMKU010000273.1 GCA_937866945.1 uncultured Tolumonas sp. | reverse complement strand
CCAAACGGTATTCCAATGAGTGAGCTTGAACGAATTGATTTAGCGCCGGATGAGTTTGAAGCACTTCGGCTGGTTGATTTACAGGGTATGCTTCAGCAGGATGCCGCTGTCGTGATGGGGGTTTCACGCCAGACCCTTGCGAATTTGGTTAAGGCTGCCCGCTGTAAAGTCGTTGACTGTTTAGTGCATGGTAAGGCACTGATCATGCATCAGCCGGATTAACGATTTAACTAACACTCTGTTTACATACGCATATTCGTTTGCTTTCAATACGCGGAACCCAGAACTGAAGGACTATATTCCCGATTTTGCTTATTTTCTGGGAATATAGTCCAATTATTTCGATCTTAACCCTGACGTGCTTTAAAGCGAGGGTTGGTTTTGCAGATAACAAATACCCTCCCTCGACGTTTGACTATTTGACAATCCGGATGGCGGGTTTTGGCGCTTTTCAATGAAGATAATACTTTCATGATGATTCCGTGTTATGGGTGATATGTTATAACGTAACACATTAATCATTCTCAGCGAAGTAATTGGACATTATTGTTGTTGATAGGATAAATGGCTGAAGTTTATGCGTACAACTAATGGTAGGCCTATCTAAGGTGTGCTGGCATGGGGTGCTATATCATCACCCCATAACAATAAGGTTTATTGATAAATGTTATTAATAATGGGTTTAACTCTGATAGGGTTGTCAGCGGGCGTGTTATCGGGTTTGTTTGGTATTGGCGGTGGTATTTTGATTGTACCGGCGCTGATGTATGGGCTTGGATTTAGTCAGAAACTGGCAACCGGAACAAGTCTCGCTATTTTATTACCACCCGTTGGCATTGCGGCGGTCATGGAATATTACCGACAAGGTGCGGTTGATATGAAGGCAGCCATGATCATTGCTGTGATGGTGGTTGTGGGAAGCTGGTTTGGCTCAAAGTTCTCTATGGGCATTGATCCTGTCACGATGAAGTTACTCTTCGGTATTTTTTTGATCCTCCTTGGCGGATACATTATTTATGATGCCACATCCGGTTGAGTTCTCAGCCTGGGTATCCTGCCTACCGTCTATAATCACTTATCAAATTGACAATTAGAACACCTGTTCAGATTGAACAGGCGAGAGATTTTGCTATCTAAAACCGCTAATTAATATTGCATATGCCAATAATTTATTGTTATATGGCATATGCTAATTAATTAAAGGAGAGGATGCATGACCTTTTGGTTGCGTCATATCACGAGGCAACGTTCTGCCTGGCTCTTGCTGGGGCTATCAGCCGTATTTCTCGAAGTGTGTGCTTTGTTGTTTCAGCATGTGCTCGGTTTACGGCCATGCCTGATGTGTATTTATGAGCGCCTTGTCGTGATTGGGTTGCTTGGTTCCTCTTTGATTGCACTGATAGACCCAGCTAAAAGCCTGTGGCGTTGGGGTGGGCTGATCTTGTGGGGGTTGAGTATTTATCGGGGATTGCAGCTGTCACTCAGACATGTTGATTATTTGCTTCATCCATCGCCATTCAATTCTTGTTCATTTTTTCCTGATTTTCCTGCCTGGTTGCCGTTGGATATCTGGTTTCCTTGGTGGTTCAAGCCTCTGGCTGAGTGTTCTGAACGTCAATGGAATTTGTGGGGGTGGGAATTACCTCAATGGCTAGTGCTTATTTTTAGTGTTTATCTGATTGTCTGGATTGTTATTGTCGCTGCTAATTTGCTGACACATAAGTATTTGGCTGAATGAGTTTGCTATTTATAAATCGGTATAACGATCTGCCAGTGATGATATAGACACAGTAACTTTTTAAATTG
>CALMKU010000272.1 GCA_937866945.1 uncultured Tolumonas sp. | reverse complement strand
ATCCTGGAAAACGGGAATGGTTCCGTTCAGGGCGCTACTTGTGTATAAGAGTCAGGCACTGTTTAGATGATGTTAACCCCCTAGCCTTGATGGGGCTAGGGGGTTCCGTTCGTGGTTACTCATTAGTTTATCTTGCGTATGGAATGTAGTGGTCTAATCATATCTGACATCACTAAGCAATTACTCAAGTAGGCTACGTAGCATCCAAGCCGTCTTCTCGTGTAATTGGATACGTTGTGTCAACAAGTCAGCGGTCGCTTCATCATTTGCGGCCTCAACCAGAGGAAATAAGGACCGAGCTGTTTTAACAACGGCCTCCTGGCCCATAACAAGGTTGGCAATCATCACCATGGCAGCAGGAACATCATGATCTTCTTTGATTACTGTCATGCGAGAAAATTCATGATAGGTTCCAGGAGCAAAACAACCCAATGAACGAATACGCTCAGCAATGAGATCTACCGCCAACGCTAGCTCGTTGTATTGATTTTCAAACATTAGGTGCAAACTATTAAACATTGGTCCTGTTACATTCCAATGGTAGTAGTGTGTCTTAATATACAAGGTATAACTGTCTGCCAATAGCCGAGACAATCCTTCGGCAATCTCCAATCTGGCAGACTCAGAAATGCCAATGTCAATTATTTGCTTGCTCATCATGACTCTCCTTCTATTAAAATTCACACACGTTAGGTACAACATGTGTCACGCTTGATACTTATACGAAAAAAGCAAATTCAAGTAATTAGTTTCCGCTGATAAAAATGTCTGTCGATATGTCGGTTATGACTTTTTCGACTTCCATTTAATTTTTGCATCAGATATTGAGCCTAGGTTTATAACATTCTCATACCCATTATGGATTAGAGCCTGTCGCGCAGACTCAGCCCGACGTCCGGAGCGGCAATACAGGCGGATCGGCTCTTGCTTGGCGATGCCCAGTTTGGATACTTGCGGCACTATCTGCTGGAACTCGATATTTGTTGCACCAGCAACATGATCTGCTGAAAATTCCTCGGCCGTTCGCACATCAATTAACCACTCCTTGGCCTGCACGCTCAGGCTCGCCAGCAAGGCAGCACCTAGTAACAGGGTTCGCATCAACATTCGTTGCTCCTTATTCATCGGTAGATTCGTACAGCTTTATTCACCACAGGTACCAAAACGCCCTTTCTGCGCCAGGTTGGCAATAAAGATCACCAGCCAGATCACCAGATAGAGGGCAAAAATCGGCACCAACCACTGGGGCAACTCCCACCCCAACAATGACCACTGCCGTTCTGCACAATCGGCATAGGCGGCAAAAAACCACGGTGCCCAAGTGTCCAGTGGTAACCAACTGGGGAAATCCGGCAACACGCTGCAGGTGTTGAAGGGGGACGGGTTCAGCAGGTAATCCACGTGCTTTAGGGCTAGCTGTAACCCACGAATGGCACTGTAGCCCCAGATCAGGATCCCCAACCAACGAAACAGCGCCCGTTTCGGATCGATCAGCGCGACCAGCGCCGCCGCCATCAGACCCATGGTGGCGATGCGCTCATACACACACATGACACAGGGAAACAATCCCAATCCGTGTTGGAACAACATGGCGCAGAGTTCCAAAAATAACGCTGAAACCAACAGTAACACCCAGGACCATCGTTGCTGCGTGATCCCTTGCAAATAAGCAATCATGATGACACCTCTTCCTTAAGTGACAATTCGCTGCGCCTCGATGACATATCGGGCTCCAACCTGCAGTGATTGAACATCAACCTCTGGCAATTCACGTTGAATGCGCTCGATGACACTATCACCGGTGCAGTGACCAAGACGCAGAAAATCCAGCTGGCATCGTTTGAGAAAACTCATCGTATGGGCCAGACGAGACTCATCGGCATGCAACAGGTGCAAACCGCCGATAAGACCCGCCACCTTGAGTATTCCCGTTACCTGACGCAGGTGGGTGATGGTATTGATGAGTCCGGAATGACAACACCCCAATACGATCACCAGCCCTTTTGGGGTGTTGAACCACAGCGCCTGATCATCAGGCAGTTCATCGGACTCAAAACCCTCGGCATCGAGAAAAAATGGGCCACCCACATCTTCCAGGGGATCTAGGCGCGGAATTTCGCCACTGGTGCCCCAATAGGGCGTCAGCAGTTGTGGATCTAGATTCCAAAGCCGCATAGTTGTCGGCAGTTGCCATATCTGGCGGACAACGTCCGTCGGCATACCGATGCGTCGCACCGGCTTGCCCGGGTGGCGGCTGTAACGCGGCAAGATGACGCTGGGATGCGCCATCACAGGACAGGTCACTCCTTGTTGCCAGAGCTCTCTCAACCCACCCGTGTGGTCATAGTGACCATGGCTGAGGACCACCATCTGGCACTCGTCTAGCGGGATCTGCAGTTGCGCAGCGTTTTGCGCCAGCGTTTGCCCGGATCCTGTGTCGAACAGGAGTTGCAACTCAGGAGCATCCATCCAGAAAGCCAGACCGTGCTCGGCCTGCAACTCGCCCTGAGCATGATTGTCACAAAGGACGGTGAGTTCTACGTTAATTGCCATGAGCCAGGCTCCCTGGTGATGGGGCAATAAACTTGGCAGAAGCCCGTGCCACCTTTTGCTGCCCGGCCATCAACCAAGCCTCGAGCTGATAAATGCCGCGGCGCTGGCCAAGCATTTTTGCGCAGACCATCAGCGTCTGCCCCAAGCGAATCGGTTCCATAAACCGTACCGTCAACTCGGCAGTCAGTGCCTGAATTCCTTGCGAAAAGAGACAATGAGTCATGGCCGCATCCAGCAACGTTGATGTCATACCCCCATGCAACAAGCCTGTATACCCTTGGTGTTTGGGACTGACCACAAAGGGAGCACTCACAGTGCCGTCAAATTGCGGGGAGAAAACTAATCCCAAAGAGTCTGAATTATGCTCACGCAAACCACAGACCATGCAGTGAGCGTGACTCCGTTGAGCATGTTGATAACTGTTCATCCGTTCCTACTTAGCGGCAGACAAAGTGTCTGCCGCTTCCTGCCACCAATTAATTGGCCAACTCTTCCACCGCCGCCAGTGCCTGAGTGCCATAGATCACCGCAGGGCCACCTCCCATCAATACAGCCACATCGATGGTTTCGACCAGCTCTTGCTTGCTGGCCCCAGCTTTCAGTGCCGCCGCAACATGGGCCCCGATACATCCATCACAGCGGGCCGCTATTGAGATTGCAGTTGCAATCAGCTCCTTGTGTTTGACGCTCAGTTCACCCTCACGCATTGCGGCCTTGTGCAGAGCCAGAAATGCATTCATGGTATCCGGGCTCGCCTTGCGATAAGCCGAGCCGAACTGGCGCTGTTCCTGATTAATTTCTGTGTAATTTTTTGCCATAAAACACCCCAACTTTATGTTGTTACTACTCAAAGCGTATCGGTAACCATCTGGTAGGTCTTATAACCTCCGGTCAGATTGCGAGCCTGAAAACCATTTTGTACCAACATGCGATAGGCTACATGTCCCCGCAGCCCCACCTGACAAGCCACCAGAATTTCTTTATCGACAGGCAGCGTATATAAGCGATCCCGCAACTCATCGAGTGGAATGTTCAACGCATTCGGAAAGGAGCCTGACGCTTCTAACTCTGGCGGATTTCGAACATCCAGAACCACTTGATCGGAGGCTCCCAGTAATAGCTCTTCGGTGTGACATATCGCCTCATCACCATTCATCACATTACTGGCAACCATACCGGCTTGGTTCACCACATCGCGCGCCGAACCAAACGGTGGCGCATACGTCAATTCCAGATCAGCCAACTGCTGAACGGTCATACGGGCTCGTTGCGCAACGGCTAAAACATCAATTCGTTTGTCGATACCATCCAAACCAGCGGCCTGAGCTCCCAGGATCTGACCGTCCGTTGGATCAAACAGTAATTTCAAGGTCACCGGGTGAGCGCCGGGGTAGTAACTGGCGTGGCTAGCGGTATGCACGTAAATCTTTTCATAGGTCATATTCAGTCGCTTGAGTGTTTTCTCATTCAAGCCTGTACTGCCAATTGCCATGTCAAATACTTTGCAGATCGCGGTGCCTTGTGTCCGGCGATAATGTTCGTGGCGACCGAGCATATTATCGGCCGCAATACGCCCCTGCCGATTAGCCGGGCCCGCTAAGGGAACCAAAGCCGCCTCACCGCTTATAAAGTTTTCCGTCTCGATGACATCGCCCACCGCGTAGATATCCGGATCGGATGTCTGCATGGCACTATTGACCGTGATGCCACCCAAATCACCCAATGCCAGACCCGCTGCTGCCGCCAACGTGGTTTCTGGCTTCACGCCGATTGCCAAAATGACCATGCCGGTTGGCAACATATCGCCTGAGCTGAGCATCAGATCAAGGTTGTGCGTATGTGTAGCTGGTTGATCATAAACACCAGTTGATTCAGGCTCAGCCGGATAAAAATCAGCAACAGAAATAGTCGCTAAGCCTGTTTTGAGACGCAGATCGATCCAGGGTGAGAGCGTGAACATTTTGTTAAATTTCACCCAGTTTTTTGAGACCCGC
>CALMKU010000271.1 GCA_937866945.1 uncultured Tolumonas sp. | reverse complement strand
GAAATCCAAACCCTGCAACAACGCCTCAATAAAACCCGCCAAATCAAACAAGGCATGATGCAAGAGCTGCTGACCGGTAAAACGAGGTTGATATGATGATTCGCAAACTGACTGTAAAAGGGTTCAAAACCCTGATTCAAGACGAACCGATTGAGCTGGGGCGGGTGAACTGTTTTATCGGCGCGAATGGCGTGGGTAAAAGCAATATTCTTGAAGCGCTGGGTGTGTTGGGGGCAGCGGCAAATGGCGTGGTTGATGATGAAAGCCTGCTGCGCCGAGGTGTGCGGGCGGGCGTTCCGAAACTCTATAAAAGCTCGTTTGCATCAGCGCGCACCCCAGCCCATATCGGCATTGATGTCACGGGCGATGCAGGTGAAACCTATCGTGCCTCGCTGTTAAACCCGCTGGAATCACCCGAACCGGCATGGAGCTATAAAACCGAATATCTCTCAGACGGCAAAGAAGAGATCATCGCCGATGGTGTGCGCAGTAAGAAAAATCTCAACCCACAAGCTGGGCTTGCCGCCCTGAAATTGGTTGATCTCGACGAGCAAAATGCCGCCACACAGCTTATGCGTGCGTTGCAGGAATATGCCATCTATTGCCCGAATACGCCGACTTTGCGCGGCATCGTGCCTGATCAACAATCGCGTCGACCGGTTGGCCTCAATGGTGGCATGATGGCCGAAGCGTTTGATTTACTCCGTAAACATCTCGAAGGGCAAGGTGACGCTGGTGAAGATGTTTTAGACGATGTGCTCGCCCTGATTGATTGGGTTGCTGATGTCACGATTACAACGCAAGCGGGCTCACTGTTATCGCCAAAGGTGCCACGCACGAAGCATCTGATCAAATTCACCGACCGCTTTATGAACAAAAGCCGCAATGAACTCACGGCTTACGATGCCAGCGAAGGGGCTCTCTATATTCTTTTTTCGGCGGTGCTTTGTCTGTTGCCACACGCACCGAAAGTGTTTGCGATTGATAACTTAGATCAGGCGCTAAACCCTCGCTTATTGGCAAGTTTGACCCGTAAGTTATCGGCATGGTTACGCCATAGTGGTGACGATCGCCAGCTCTTATTTACCGCACATAACCCTGCGGTATTAGATGGGTTAGATTTAACCGATGATGAGATACGCCTGTTTGCAGTCGAGCGAAACAGCAACGGTTTGACGCAAGTTCGCCGTATTGTGCTATCAGAACCATTGCAGTCACTCAATCAGGAGTATCCACTATCACGTTTGTGGTTGATGGGGCATTTAGGGGCTGTGCCAAATGTCTGATCTTCGCATTGCGCTGGTCGCTGAGGGCCCGACAGACTACGTGATTATTGAAGCAGCGCTCAAGGCGTTTCTTCCTCAGCCGTTTATTTTAACGCAGTTGCAACCCGAGGCGACAAAACCAGAGATCGGTGGTGGCTGGGGCGGTGTGTTGAAATGGTGCTCGATGGCTGGTGAACGCTTTCAAGGGCCAATAGATCAAGACCCAACCTTGCTAGGGTTCGATTTACTGATCATCCACCTTGATGTTGATGTGGCTACGTTTAACTATGCTGATTGTGGTGAACATCTCGCGTTGCTAGCACAACAAAAAGGCTGGGCAAGTTTACCCTGTGCACAAGTTTGCCCGCCGGTAGGCAGCACGGTTCAAGCGCTACAAACCGTTATTACCAGCTGGTTAGGCCAAGCGTCATTGGGTGGCACTGTGCTCTGCCTTCCCGCACAATCTTCCGGCACTTGGCTTGCCGCAGCATTACTTGATGCGGCTCATCCGCTGCTGACGAACGCCGAATGTGACATCACGGTTGAAAGTCGATTACCGCTGTTGCCGAAAAAACAAAGAGTTAAAAAATCCCGACTTGAATACATGCGGAAAGCGGCTGAACTGACAAATAAGTGGGCGGATGTAAAAACCATGTGTAGTCAGGCAGGTCAATTTGAAACTGCAGTTTTGAATACAGTTTAGCAAATGAAATTTGCTTGATGGTTGCTTGACTGGCAAAAAGGTTGATAGCTTATTATTTTGTTAGTAATTTGAAATTAAAGAAGTTTTTATATTTTATTTGCTTGATTCATTGTGTAAACAGGGCTTTGTTTCAATGCTAAAGGAGTAGATGTTGTGGCTAATGTGGGTCAGCGAGAGCGAGTGACACAAAATCGTATCGTCCGTTTTTTTAACGATGAACTAGGTTATCGCTATCTCGGTGACTGGCAAGATCGAGACAACAACAAAAACATTGAAACCAGCATTTTGATTCCTTGGCTGCAAAACCGTGGGGTCAGTGAAGTGCTCATTTCCCGCGTGATCCGCCAGCTCGATACCGCAGCTGCATTGGGTGAAGGCAAGAAGCTTTATTACGCCAATAAAGATGTTTACCAGCTCTTGCGCTATGGCGTGAAAGACAAAGAAGGGGCGGGTGAGTTAAACCAGACCGTTTGGCTAATCGACTGGCAAAACCCCGAGGCCAACGACTTTGCCATTGCCGAAGAGGTGTCAATTAAAGGCGAGAATAAAAAGCGCCCCGACATCGTGCTTTACGTAAATGGCATCGCACTGGGGGTGTTAGAGCTGAAACGCTCATCGGTGAGTGTGAATGAGGGCATTCGGCAAAATCTCGATAACCAAAAGAAAGATTTTATCCGTAATTTCTTCACTACCATGCAACTGGTGATGGCCGGTAACGACACTCAAGGGCTGCGTTACGGCACCGTTGAGACGGCAGAACGATATTATCTGGAATGGAAAGAGGACGTTGCCAATCCATACGAACATCAGCTCGATTTCCATTTAAGCCGCATTTGTAATAAGCAACGCTTCCTGCAATTGATCCACGATTTTATTGTCTATGATGCCGGTGTGAAGAAAACATGCCGACACAATCAATTCTTTGGCATTCAAGCCGCTAAAAAGCACATCGCCCGCCGTGAAGGCGGCATTATCTGGCATACACAAGGGTCAGGTAAAAGTCTGACGATGGTGTGGCTGGCGAAGTGGATCAGGGAAAATGTAAAAGATTCGCGTGTCTTAATCGTTACCGATCGTACGGAGCTCGATGAGCAAATCGAGAAAGTGTTTTTTGGTGTTGATGAAGCGATCTATCGCACCAAAAGCGGCGCAGATCTGATAGCCACACTGAACACCACTAACCCATGGTTGATCTGCTCATTAGTACACAAATTCGGGCGACAAAGTGAATCAGACGATGAAGGCGCAGCCGATGAGTTTATTGCTGAGCTAAAGAAATCATTGCCGAAAGATTTTCGAGCCAAAGGCGACCTGTTTATTTTTGTCGATGAGTGTCACCGCACGCAATCGGGCAAGTTACACGAGGCGATGAAATCGATCTTGCCAGAGGCCATGTTTGTCGGCTTTACCGGTACGCCATTGATGAAGAAAGATAAAAAGAAATCTATCGAGATCTTTGGTTCGTACATCCATACCTACAAATTTGATGAAGCGGTTGCCGATGGTGTCGTGCTCGATCTGCGTTATGAAGCACGTGATATCGACCAGCATTTAACCTCTGAAAAGAAAGTCGATGAATGGTTTGAGGCTAAAACCCGTGGGCTATCAAAAATTGCGAAAACCCAGTTAAAACAAAAATGGGGCACCATGCAAAAGGTGCTATCCAGTAAGTCACGACAACAACAGATCGTGAATGACATTCTGCTGGATGTGGACACCAAACCGCGCTTGATGGACGGTTACGGCAATGCCATGTTGGTTTGCTCTAGTGTTTATCAGGCATGTAAAGCATATGAAATGTTCGGCCAAACTGATTTGGCGGGCAAAGTCGCTATTGTTACCAGTTTTCAACCGTCAGCTGCCAGTATCAAAGGGGAAGCGACAGGCGAAGGCTCAACGGAAAAACTCTTCAAATACGCTACCTACCGAAAGATGTTGGCCGATTATTTTGAGCAAAGCGAAGAAAAAGCGGCAGCTCGGGTTGATGAGTTTGAAAAAGAAGTGAAGCAACGCTTCATTAAAGAGCCGGGGCAAATGCGTTTGCTGATCGTGGTCGACAAACTACTGACTGGTTTTGATGCACCTTCCGCAACTTATCTTTATATCGACAAACAGATGGCCGATCACAATCTGTTTCAGGCGATTTGCCGTGTAAACCGGTTGGATGGTGATGACAAAGAATATGGTTACATCATCGATTATAAAGACCTGTTCCGCTCACTCGATAAAGCGATCTCAGAATATACCGGTGAAGCGTTCGATGGTTATGACAAAGAGGATGTTGCAGGCTTACTGAAAGATCGTCTGGAGCAAGCCAGACAAGATCTGGATAACGTACTGGAAATGGTTCGCTGCTTATGTGAACCGGTGAAAGCGCCGCGTGCCACGCAAGATTACATTCATTTCTTCTGTGGCGAATCGGGTAAAAATCAAGATGAGCTGACAGAAAAAGAAGCGCTACGTCTGACGTTTTATCAGCATGTCGCTAAATTATTGCGTGCTTACGCCAACGTCGCTAATGAAATGCCACAAGCCGGATTTACGACTGGTGAAACAGAACAAATCAAAAATGAAGTCATCCACTATGAAAAAGTGCGTGATGAAGTGAAGCTTGCCAGCGGTGATTTGCTTGATATGAAGCGTTTCGAACCTGCTATGCGTCATCTGCTGGATATGTATATTCGAGCTGATGACAGTGAGCTATTGATGGATTTTGAAGATCTAGGTTTGATAGAGCTGATTGTGCAGAAGGGGGCCGAAGCGATTGATTCTTTGCCGGAAGATATTCGTAAAAATCCGGAAGCCATGGCGGAGACAATCGAGAATAACGTGCGTAAGACCATCGTTGATGAAAATCCGGTGAATCCCAAATATTACGAACAAATGTCTACGCTATTAGATGAGCTGATTACATTGCGTCGTCAGCAGGCGATTGATTATCAGGAATATCTTGAGCGTATCCGCGATTTATCCAAAAAGGTCATCCATCCAGAAGAAACCAAGTCAGCATACCCGTCATCGATGGACACCCAAGCCAAACGCGCGTTTTACGATAACTTTGGTCGTGACGAAGTGCTTGCAACTAAGATTGATAGCGCCATTCGTTATACTAAAAAAGCAGATTGGGTCGGTGATCGCTTTAAAGAACGTGAAATTGCGAATGCCATTCGTGAAGAAAGTAAGCCGTATGAAATCGATATTCAAAACGTAATGGAACTGGCGAAAGCGCAAAGGGAATATCAATAATGCCGGAAATGGTCATTGGTAATTTAACCTTTCAGCTAAACCGAAAAGAGATCAAAAATCTGCATATCAGCGTGTTGCCACCTGATGGATTTGTTCGTGTATCCGCACCTGAAAAAATGACAGAAACCGCCATTCGCATGGCGGTGATATCCCGCATTCCTTGGATCAAAAAACAACAACAAGAATTTCTGAAACAACCACGTCAATCTGATCGCGAAATGGTCAGTGGTGAGTCGTATTACCTGTGGGGAAGACGTTACCGGTTAAATTTCATCGAAACGGCTGGGCGTAATGAGGTAAAGGTGCAAGGAAGCAATAAGCTGATGCTTTGTATCAAGCCAGACACACCGATAGAGAAGAAAGCAGCACTACTGGGTTCATTCTATCGTGCAGAGCTTAAAGCCCGCACAGAGACTATTCTTGCTTCTTGGCTACCGGTTATTGGTGTTAGCCCCAGCGATTGGGGTATCCGAAAAATGAAAACCAAATGGGGTAGCTGTAATACGTCTTCGAAACGAATCAGCTTAAATCTGGAACTCGCCAAAAAGCCACCAGAATGTCTGGAATATATTCTGGTTCATGAACTGGTTCACCTGCTTGAACGGCATCACAACGAACGCTTTCGCAGCTACATGGATCAATTCCTGCCCGATTGGCGTGAAAGACGAGACCTACTGAATAGCTTACCGCTTGCTTATG
>CALMKU010000270.1 GCA_937866945.1 uncultured Tolumonas sp. | reverse complement strand
CGGTTGAAGAAGCCATGGGTGAGCTGAAACGCGCCATGACTCGTCTTGATGAGGTATATGCCGCCTATGCCGAACCCGATGCTGATTTCGACAAGCTGGCCAAAGAGCAAGGTGAATTGGAAGCGATTATCCAGTCTCACGATGGCCACAACATGGAAAATCAACTGGAACGCGCTGCGGATGCGCTGCGTCTACCAGCTTGGGACGCCAAAATCAAAGTACTCTCCGGTGGTGAACGTCGCCGTGTTGCACTGTGCCGTCTGTTATTAGAAAAACCAGACATGCTGCTGCTGGATGAGCCAACCAACCACTTGGATGCGGAATCAGTTGCTTGGCTGGAACGTTTCCTGCACGACTACGAAGGCACTGTTGTGGCGATCACGCATGACCGTTACTTCCTCGATAACGTAGCAGGCTGGATCTTGGAACTCGACCGCGGTGAAGGTATTCCGTGGGAAGGTAACTACTCTTCTTGGCTGGAACAAAAAGACGCCCGTCTGGCACAAGAAGCTTCTACCGAAGCAGCTCGTCGGAAATCGATCGAGAAAGAGCTGGAGTGGGTACGCCAGAATCCAAAAGGTCGTCAGGCAAAGAGCAAGGCCCGTCTGGCCCGCTTTGAAGAGCTTAACGGTCAGGATTACCAAAAACGTAATGAAACCAACGAACTGTTCATTCCACCAGGACCGCGCTTAGGCGACAAAGTGGTGGAAGTGGAAGGTTTATCCAAGTCTTACGGCGATCGACAACTGATTGATAATCTGTCATTCAGCATTCCGAAAGGAGCCATTGTCGGCATCATCGGTCCGAACGGTGCCGGTAAATCGACGCTGTTCCGTATGTTGAGCGGTCAGGAACAACCGGACAGCGGCACTATCACGTTAGGTGACACCGTCGTTTTAGCCTCAGTTGATCAGTTCCGTGACAGCATGGACGACAAAAAGACCGTGTTTGATGAAGTCGCTAATGGTCAGGATATCCTGAAAATCGGTAATTTCGAGATCCCAAGTCGTGCCTATGTGGGCCGCTTTAACTTCAAAGGCGTCGATCAGCAAAAACGCGTTGGTGAACTCTCCGGTGGTGAGCGCGGTCGTTTGCATCTGGCTAAACTGTTGCAAACCGGCGGCAACGTGCTGTTACTCGACGAACCAACCAATGATCTGGATATCGAAACTTTGCGAGCGCTGGAAAATGCCCTGCTTGAATTCCCCGGCTGTGCTATGGTGATCTCGCATGATCGCTGGTTCCTCGACCGTATTGCGACCCATATTCTGGATTACAGCGATGAAGGGAATGTTCGCTTCTTCGAAGGTAATTTTACCGATTATGAAGAGTGGAAAAAGAAAACCTTAGGTGCCGAGGCATTACAGCCACACCGCATCAAATACAAGAAAATCGCCAAATAAACAAAAAGGGCCTGCAACTTCGGTTGCGGGCCCCTCTCTTTGGTAATGATGATTACCTTTGTTTGGCAGCGGTAACTGGTTCCAAGCCATCTGAGCGTCCGGTAAGCCGTCAGATGTTGCGGCAAGCTTCCTCCGGTAAGAGTACCTTGCAAAATTTAGTCGTAGTGTTCGTTCCACCCGAACGAGATAAATAATACGCCATTCCTTTTAGAATGTGATTGCAAATATTGCATTAAAAGCTGGTTATTGCGCAAGAACTCACCAATAATATATAAATTACTAATCAGTTATTGCTGAATAATTGGATTTTATGAAATTAGACCGTTTAGACAAAAAAATTCTGAATCTAATGCAAAAAGATGCGCGCATTAGCAATCTTGATCTGGCTGAACAAGTCGGTTTATCGCCGTCACCTTGTTCCCGTCGCATTAAAGCGTTGGAAGAATCCGGCTTGATCTTAAAGCATG
>CALMKU010000269.1 GCA_937866945.1 uncultured Tolumonas sp. | reverse complement strand
GGGTTATACGCTTGGTGCTTATGAGATCATCATTAAAAGAGCGCGAACACGACAAAAAGAAGCCATCGCTAATCCTAATTCGGTCAGCGTACCCGATGTTAATTATACATCTCTGACGCACTTTTATCAGCGTAAAGAACAGCGGCTTTATTTTGTCTCTCAGATAGAGGTTTATCTCGAAGACCCAAGAGATATGACGCTATCGCAACAAAAAAGGATAGCGATCACCGGCTCAACCACGGATATATCGCCGTTGGGTATGTGCATCAAATTGTCCGGCATCCAGATCCCGAAAGAAACCAAGTCCATCTATATTCGATTTATTGGTTTTGAAAAAGATTTCTCCTTCTCATCTGCCGTTTTTATTGCTTATGACATCTTATCCGTGATGTCGAAACAAACTAATTTTTATTACAAAATAAAAATGACAGATGGTCAGACAGAAGAGATCGTCAATGAATTTCATGAACATTTGAGAAAATTTACTTTTACTCAGCTTCGTCGTCATCGAGTGCCTATTGAAAACACACAAGAAGCCGTATTAGTTAAAGGCTATGAGCAATTTGTTATTAGCAAACTCAATAGCCTTCCCGTATTTTTACAAATGGAACATGGCAAATGGCTACCCAATGCGCTGTATTTAACCGAGTATAATGAATTTATCTTACAGCGACTGACGGACGACAGTCATGTCTCGATGCTGGCAGATTTTATTCATCAGGAACCGATACAGAAAGCCTTACTAAGCGGCCAACGCTTCGTGCATTATTATTTGTTCGCCCCGGTCTCCAGCCCGGACGGCTTTGCCAAGTTTATGTGCATGTCGTTAAACGATTGCCTTAATGATGCAGAAGCCAGAGCAATTGCGCAGTTGGCCTATTTAAAAAGTAAAGGTAACCTGGTGCTCTACCGTTTAGACGGTATGACAATTCACCCAGATAAACAGTGTCATATACCCAGTTCACTGCCAGATAGCTCCGGTGAAGTCTTTCAGTTAATTAATCAAAGCCCGGTAGATCGAGCCCGTTTGCTTGCCTCTGGCTATCAACGCATGATCTCTATCAGTGATGAGTCAGATCTGATCGCAAAATTCAATCTTTTTGCCGAGCCGGTTAATGACGAAATTGCTAAGAATAAAATTTTTCAATTTATACCGAAAAAATTACCGCTCAGAACAGAATTGCATATTGTTAAAAGTGAAATTGATGATAAAAGACAAGAAGATCGTTTCTTATATAAGATGCCGATCTTCATTTATGCAGCAAAGAAACCAAAAGAAAAAATCAGCGCTATTACGGTGGATATATCCACGAAAGGCTTAAAAATACAGACTGAAAAACCGCTTAGTCTATTTGCCAGCGATTTACTTTCCATTGAATTCTCTCATTTAAAAAATGACTCGGGCGATCAACTCAAGCACCAGCTATATAGTGTGATTAGTGCCAAAGGTAATGTCATTCATCTTGCCATACACGGTGATGCACAACATCATGAAGCCAGAAAATCGCTCAAGAAATTTATCTATCAAAACCTGAACTCACTCACTACCACCGGTTGCCGGGATGTAGTCTATGGCTTACCTCGCGTGATTAGAAATTTATTTACTTTTAATCATCCACATCCAGAATTTTTAATCAAAAGATTAGATAAAACCCGTTATATCAGTGAAATGGCAATTTCTGATAATACTGTGATGCCTGAAATCAGTATTAATACCGACGAAAACAATGCCATATTAAAAACGATCCTGAAACATGAAAACTTTGTGCAATTGCTCAACGATGCTTGGGGGAAACTAAAGCAACAGATTGATATTGCATCATTTCAGGTACTCATTACGGTAAAAGAGAAAACCAATCAAACTGGCTATTATATTATTATTAAGAATGCTGATGAACTGATAAAAAACGGGCAGATGAAAAATGCCATTCAGCAGTCATCGATAATGGGCGAAACGCGTTTACTTCGGATTACTATCACCCCCAAAGCCCGAGTGTTTAACAAATACTTCCGGGATGAACTGGCTTATCTGACTCGTTATGCACCTAACCGGGCAAAGATAACATTAGATCAGCTCAATCGGGTTGACGCGGTTGGTCATATTCTCGATATAACGGAAGCGGTTAATAATTTATACTGAGGGTCTGGATTAATCGCAATAAGGTTATAGCATGGAGTTCTGGCAGGGTTTTATTACTCTCACTGTTGTTCATTTATTAGCGGCAGCATCACCTGGCCCCGATTTTGCACTGGTTTCCCGCCAAGCACTGCTACAAGGCCGTCGTGCTGGCTTGTGGGTTAGTCTGGGAATATCACTTGGTTTAGGCATTCACATTGCCTATTCCGCCGCAGGCTTAGCCACACTGATTGCTCACTCCACAATATGGATGAATGCGATCAAGCTGATCGGCGGTAGTTACCTGCTCTATCTGGGCTACCAAGGTATTCGCGCCAAAGCGCAATCCGGCATCCTCACCCATGAACCAGCAGTTATCACCGATATTGCTGCTCACCGTCTGGTTGGCAAGGGCTTTCTCTGTAATGCCTTAAACCCTAAAGCGCCGATCTATTTTCTGTCGCTGTTTACCATTGTGCTCTCCCCGAACCTGCCAGCCAGCACACTGGTAATTTACGGTGTTTGGATCATGCTGTTGCAACTGTTCTGGTTCAGTCTGATTACACTGTTTTTCAGCCAACCCACCATCCGCCGCCGCTTTCTGGCTATCAGTCACTGGATCGACCGTGTATTTGGCGTCGCCATGATGGGACTAGGGTTGAAAGTGTTGTTGAGTAAAAGTTGATTCTCATTTTTGGGGACCAATACCGATTCCTATCGGCGTTCATAGACAGGATCTTAAGCGATAACTCGTTATTTCAGATAGAAAAATGGCCTC
>CALMKU010000268.1 GCA_937866945.1 uncultured Tolumonas sp. | reverse complement strand
TACCAGACAGCGCCTGTCATAGCGCTGCGCGCCATGCCCGGCGCACAAACAAAACGCCCTGATTAATCAGGGCGTTTTAGTATTTATTGATCGGTGATCAAAACAATCAAAGTTTATAACCCAGTTGCTGACGCAGATAAGCACCAGAACCCAGCAAGCCCGGTTGTTCGTGCGTGATCAGGAAAACAGGAATTGATTCCAGATAAGCGTGGAAGCGACCTTTATCTTCAAAAGCGACACGGAAACCAGAGGCTTTGAAGAATTCAAGGAAGCGAGGAACAATACCGCCGGCAATATAAACACCGCCAAATGTGCCCAGATTCAGCGCTAAGTTACCGCCGAAACGCCCCATCAACACACAGAACAAGCTCAACGCACGACGACAGTCGATATCTTCATCCGCCAGTGCACGTTCCGTCACATCTTTAGGTTGCAGATTTTCAGGCACACGTTCATCAGATAACACTAAGCCACGGTAAATATTAACCAAACCAGGGCCAGACAGCAGACGTTCAGCCGATACGTGACCGAGTTCTTCACGCAGCGCTTCCAGCACCATCACTTCTTCAGTGCTGTTAGGAGCGAAGTCAACGTGACCACCTTCCCCTGGTAAGCTCATCCATGTTTCACCGGTATGCACCAGATGAGCAACACCCAAACCGGTGCCCGCACCGTAAACAGCAATTGGTTTGCCTGCTTGCGCCGCTTCACCACCGAACTGGATCTTGTCTTCCGCTTTCAATGCCGGAATGGCCATCGAAATAGCGGTAAAATCGTTGATGATTGAGAGATGTGATAAACCCAGATTCTGTTGCATTTCGCTTTGTGAAAATGCCCAGGTGTGGTTCGTCATAGCAACCCAGTCACCGGTGATCGGGCAAGCAATCGCGATACAAGCACTGCTGACTTTCGCCGCTGTTTCTTCCAGATAAACGCGGATCACTGCTTCAAGTGACGGATATTCAGCACCTGAATAGTTTTTGATGTGCGATAAGCTACCATCCTGCAAACTACACAATGCGAGACGAGCATTAGTACCACCAACATCGCCCACCAGAACCTGTTCAGCCATTATAATCTCCCCCAGAAAATCGCTCATGTCGGAATATCGATATAGTTACAATAGTTTACTCTCACTAACTAGCAGTCTACATATTGTCAGAAACAGAAAACGCCAAACAGATCACAGCATCTGTGATTTGTTCAACAAATGTTGTTTTTTTCCTACATTTTGCTGTCTATGCAAACGTTATCTGTTACCTTTAACATTAATAACAACTAACCAACACTATTCGCTGCGAGCTGGATCACTAAGCATGAATACACTGGAAAAAATCACTAAACATCTGGAACATTTCAGTAAATCAGAGCGCAAAGTCGCCGAAGTGATTCTACATTCGCCTCAAGTCGCGATTCATTCCAGTATTGCTACGCTCGCCAAAATGGCGGATGTCAGTGAACCAACAGTGAACCGGTTTTGTCGTCGTCTCGACACAAAAGGCTTCCCCGATTTCAAGCTGCACCTGGCTCAGAGCCTGGCTAATGGCACGCCGTATGTGAATCTGCATGTCGAAGAAAATGACACGCCGGATGAATACACCACCAAGATCTTTGAATCGACCATCGCCTGTCTGGAAGTCGCCAAAAACAGCCTGGATACGACAGCGGTTAATCGCTGCGTTGACTTGCTTACTCAAGCCAAAAAGATCTCTTTCTTTGGCTTGGGTGCATCATCTGCAGTAGCCCATGATGCCTTGAATAAATTCTTCCGTTTTAATATTCCTGTCGTCTGTTTTGATGACATAGTCATGATGCGGATGAGTTGTATTAATAGCAGTGACGGTGATGTCGTTGTCGTGATCTCGCATACCGGTCGCACCAAAGCGCTGGTCGAAATCGCCGCATTGGCGCGCCACAATGATGCAACGGTGATTGGTATTACAGCACAGGATTCCCCATTAGCCGCCCAATGTAATCTGGTGTTATCCATGGATGTGCCGGAAGACACTGATGTCTATCTGCCAATGGCTTCGCGTATCGCACAACTGGCATTAATTGATGTTTTAGCGACCGGATTTACATTACGCCGAGGCGTAAAATTCCGCGAAAATTTGAAGAAGGTCAAAGAAGGGATAAAAGATTCGCGCTTTGAATCACTGCATCAGTGAAATCGTTTCCTATATCCCGCATCATGCCCTCACCTTGTATCAAAATGTGTCGTTTCGTATCATCGAAATGACACAACTGACCTGTAATGTTCCTACAACTTACATTCTCGCACATTTATTGCAGGTCACTTTTTTCATATTAATTTCCGTTTTTTGTTATTTACTATATTTATAACTAACTCATGGAGCTGAAGATGTTAAGAAGAACTAAAATCGTGACCACATTGGGTCCGGCAACTGATCGTGAAGGCGTTCTGGAAGGGATTTTGGAAGCCGGTGCCAACATGGTTCGCATGAACTTTTCTCACGGTACAGCCGAAGATCATATTGCCCGCGCGAAACATATTCGTGAGCTGGCAGCCCGTCTGGGTAAATCAATTGCAATTCTGGGTGACCTGCAAGGCCCGAAAATTCGTGTGTCTACGTTCAAAGACAACAAGATTATGTTGAAAGTGGGTGACAAATTCCTGCTGGATGCAGAGCTGGGCAAAGGTGAAGGTACTCAGGAACAAGTCGGTATCGACTACAAAAAACTGCCGGAAGATGTGATCAGCGGCGACATTTTGTTACTGGATGATGGCCGTGTGCAGTTAAAAGTAGACAGCGTTGAAGGCAGCAAAATTTTCACCACCGTGACCGTGGGTGGCCCACTGTCTAACAACAAAGGTATCAACAAAAAAGGCGGTGGTCTGTCTGCCCCTGCGTTGACTGAAAAAGACAAAGCCGACATCAAAACTGCCGCACTGATGCAAGTTGATTATCTGGCTGTTTCTTTCCCACGTAACGGCGCTGATCTGAACTATGCGCGTGAACTGGCTCGTGAAGCTGGCTGTAACGCTAAGATCGTTGCGAAAGTAGAACGCGCTGAAACAGTTGCCACTGACGAAGCGATGGAAGATATCATTCTGGCGTCTGACGTGGTAATGGTTGCACGCGGTGACTTGGGTGTGGAAATCGGCGACTCTGAGCTGATGGGTGTGCAGAAAAAACTGATCCGCAGTGCCCGTAAGCTGAACCGTGTCGTTATCACTGCAACACAGATGATGGAATCGATGATCAAAGCACCGATGCCAACACGTGCAGAAGTCATGGACGTCGCTAACGCGGTGCTGGATGGTACTGACGCCGTCATGCTGTCAGCTGAAACTGCTGCAGGTGACTTCCCGATTGAAACTGTAACAGCAATGGCAAACGTATGTCTGGGTGCCGAAAAACATCCAAGCGTTAACGTGTCTAATCACCGTATGACTTACACGTTCAACTCGATTGAAGAAACCATCGCAATGAGCACCATGTATGCGGCTAACCACATGCAAGGCGTAAAAGGCATTGTCGCGATGACTGAATCAGGCACGACACCTCTGCTGATGTCACGTTTAAGCTCTGGTCTGCCAATTTTCGCATTGTCTCGCCACCAGCAAACGCTGAACTGGTGTGCTCTGTATCGCGGTGTTACACCCGTTTATTTTGATGGTGATGAAACTCAGCCAGTGATCCAGACTTGCCGTGACGCGATCAATGAGCTGAAGAGCCGTGGTCATCTGAAATCAGGCGATTTGATCCTGATGACTTATGGCGACAAGATCGAAACCATCGGTGGCACAAACACTTGTAAGATGATGATTGTAGAATAATTTCTATTGTTAAATAGAGAACGCCGGCTTTATGCCGGCGTTCTCGTTTCTATATCTAAGTTAACCGTGTAACAGGTCTGAACTGTGTCGATAACTCAGATCAACACACACTTTATTGCGCCCGGTGTGTTTAGCCCGGTACAGCGCGTCATCCGCCTGGCTAAGTAATGCATCCAGATTATAATCAACAGATCCGGGAGCACTGACCCCAATAGAGACAGTAAAACACATTGGCATATCGAAGCTCGGTAGCAATATTTCACAATCTTCAACTGAGCTTCTCAGCCGTTCAGCCACGATGACAGCGCCTTCTCTGTCCGTCTCGGGAAGTAAAATCGCAAATTCTTCACCCCCGATCCGACCTTCGATATCAACCACCCGCAATGTCTTCCGAAAAATATCCGCCAGTGTCACCAGCACCCGATCGCCGGCTTTATGACCATAGGTGTCGTTGATCAATTTAAAGTTATCAATATCCAGCATCAGGATCGTGAAGTTATGCCCATAGCGCGATGCTTTTTTGATTTCCCGCTCGGCCAGCTCCATAAAATAACCCCGATTATTCAACCCCGTCAGATAATCCTGACGAGCCTGCAACCCGAGTTTTGTTAGCAAAGCTTTGTGTTCTGTTATATCGCGACTGATTTCCATGATCGCAACAGGTCGACCATTTTCATCTCGCTTCACCGCCCACCGGCTGGCAACCACAATTTGTGAACCATTTTTGGTCGTGTATTGGAGCTCACCTTCTCACTGTCCGGTACGAAAAAGAACATCTTCTATTTCTTCTTTTGGCTGAGGAAATTGCGTTTGCAATAGCTGATGAATTCTCTGATTGCACGCTTCTTCATGTGACCAGCCATAGCTTCGTTCTGCACCACAATTCCAAAAAGTAATGCGATAATCCATATCACGCACAATAATCGCATCATGGGCTAATTCAATTAATTCAGCTTGATCATGTAGCTGTTTTTCCGCCAGTTTCCGTTCACTAATATCGGTATGGGTTCCCGACATCATCAGTGGTGTACCATCAACCGCCCGGCTAACAACCTTGCCATGCGTCAGAATGTATTTCCATCCGCCCGATTTGGTACGGATACGCAACTCGACCTGATGACAGGGTATTTCCCCCGCTAAATGCAAATTGATTGACACTAACGCTTTCGCCAAGTCATCGGGATGAACATGCTGGGCCCAATTATCCACCGAGAAATTGCCTTCACCGGGTTTATATCCCAACATCGATTCAAAACGGTCGCTAACAATGAATTGCTGAGATGCCAGATCCCAATCCCAAAAGCCCAGCTCTGAGCCATCTAAAACGCGCTTGAGACGCGCTTCACTTTCCAACAACGATAGAGCTTCTTCACCCATTTGTTTATTTTTCATCTCACGAACTCTGTCGTTATTGCTTGAGCAATCAATAGTTGATCGAACTGTTCAATGGGCAGCGGCCGACCAAACAAATATCCCTGATAAGCATAACATCCCAGATTAGCAAGCAATGCACGCTGATTCTCAGTTTCCACACCTTCAGCAATAACCAATAACTTCATTGTTTGACCAAGAACAATAATAGTCTGTGCTATCGCCACGCAGTTTGGATCTTCCAGCAATTCCCGCACAAATGAACGATCAATGGTGAGTAGACCACGGGAACCTCCCCCGCAGCCTCTCGCAGAACGGTACGTGAA
>CALMKU010000267.1 GCA_937866945.1 uncultured Tolumonas sp. | reverse complement strand
ATCCAAAATGACCGATGAATTACGCACCCCCCTGAATGCGATTATTAGTCTGACTAGGTTGACATTAGGGTCAACACTGACGCAGTCACAACGTGAACATATCAACACCATCAGAACCTCGGCATCACGGTTAAATAGTGTCATTAATGAGTTGCTTGATTATTCAAAGATTGAGGCCAATAAGCTGGAGTTGGAGTTTACCGCTTTTGCTTTAGAAGAAGTGGTGAACCGAGTTGCCGGTGCGTTGAGCCCTCTTTGCAGTGAGCAGCGGATCGCATTAATTGTTGATTTATCGCCTGATATTCCTCGTTTCATGCTGGGCGATCCCGCGCGGGTAGAGCAAATTTTGCTTAATTTGTTAAGTAATGCGATTAAATTTACTGACCGTGGACATGTTCTGTTACGCATCACGGCGGGTCATTTGGATGAATCGCAGTTCGAACTCTATTTTGAAATCGTCGATACCGGTGCCGGTATTGAAACGACAAAAATTGCCGAGCTATTTCAGCCCTTTACACAAAGCGACTCGACCAAGTCATGCCGTTTGGGTGGAACAGGTTTGGGGATGGCGATCAGTAAAGAACTCATAAAGTTGATGGGCGGCGAGATCCAGGTTTACAGCGAAGCCGGGAGCGGCACGGAAGTGGTATTTTCTCTGCTGGTTGGTTATCGCTCTGACAGCGTGCCGGGAAATGTTGGTTTTGTTTGTAATAAGCGCTGGTTGCTATTACATAATCAACCGGAAGTGGCAGCCATTCTGAATGCCCGTTTGCATCAGATCGGGGGAACAGTACAAGAGTTAGGGCATGAGCTGATTATCCAGGAGTGGCTCAATGGTGGCTTAAGTCATGAGTTTCCAGATCCGGATATGTTGCTGATCAGCCATCGTATTGGGGCGATGGATGGCATCACGTTACTGCGCAAACTACGATCTATGCCAGCCTGGAAAACAACACCTGTCCTGTTTTTGTATCCTCAATCGGAAGAGGACAATTACCGCCCATTGATCAGCGAAGATCCTTACACGGAATTACTGTCATTACCGTTTTATGGCGCGATGCTGTGCAATGCCATCATGTCGGTGCTGGGGTTGGGGGCCAGAACCTCCATTACCCGCCTGCCGGCGAATGACTGGCGTAACATGTTGCATGATATTCATGTGTTACTGGTTGAAGATAATGCCATTAACCGACAAGTCGCTTTGGAAACATTGCAGCAGGTTGGTGTGACAGTGCAGGTTGCCGAAAATGGCAAAGAAGGCATTGAACAAGCAACCAGAGGACGCTTTGATCTGGTTCTGATGGATGTGGATCTACCGGAGGTGGATGGTATCACAGCAACCTACTGGCTGCGCAATCAGGGCTATATCACTCCTATTCTGGCGATGACCGCATTTGATGATCCAAAGGAGCGTGAGCGTTGCCTGAAAGCTGGCATGAATGATTTTATGATCAAGCCCTTTGAGCCCGATACACTGTATTCGCTGATTTACCGCTGGACGGTGGGTAAAGGTGAACCGGCTGGACAAGACCAGTATATACCGATGAATCAACAGACCACCGACATTGCAGCGGTTTCTGAAATTGCGCTGGATGTGATCCTGGGTTTTTCTCGTGTGGGTAATAACCCGCAGCTTTATCAACAGATCCTCGGTACGTTCCGGGATGAATACAGCGATCAAGGGCGAAAACTGCTGGCAATGGTGGAGCGAGAAGAGTGGGTGGCACTGGAGCGGATTGCACACAATTTAAAATCAGTTGCACGTTACATTGGTGCTGACGGGCTTTCACATGCAGCCAGTGAGTTAGAGTTATTGTTACGTCGTCAGGAGGCCCGAGCTTCACGCGCTATCATGACGAAAAAGCTGGTGGCCAACATTCACATACTGCTGATGGCTGTTTTTGACATCATCAAATCGATCCCCGTTATCGCCAAAGCAGATCCAAGCTCTAGCGATGACCTGTCTTCGCCAGAGGTGACCAACAAGAAACAGGATTTACCTAAAATACTGGTGATTGATGATGAGCTGATCCACCGGCAAATGTTGAGTTCATTACTACAGCACGACGGTGAAGTATTTACTGTGGCCGATGGTGCCACGGCACTTGAACTGGTCTTTACACAGCCGGTTGATCTGATTTTGCTGGATATGGTCATGCCCGACGTGCGCGGTGATGAAGTTATGCGTCAGTTACGCAGCCATCCGGCAACACGCGATATCGATATCGTGATCATTAGTTCCCGAAATGATGTAGAAGACGAAGAAACAGGTTTCCTGATGGGGGCGATTGATTATGTCACCAAGCCGTTTTATCCCGCCATCGTACAAGCGCGGATCCGCAATGTATTGCGACTGATACAACAACGCCGTTTATTGGATCAGTTGGCACATTTAGATGGTCTCACCGGAATTCCAAATCGACGGAAGTTTGAGCAGGTGATCGAAAATGAATGGACTCGGCATCAACATACGGCGCAACCGCTGTCACTGGCGATCCTCGATGTTGATCATTTTAAACGGTTTAACGACACATTTGGCCATGCGCGCGGCGACGATGTATTGCAGGCGGTCGCTGCTTCAATCCGTGACATGTTGCGCCGTACCGGCGATTTTGCAGCTCGTCTTGGTGGTGAAGAGTTTGTGCTGGTATTTAGCGGTGCGGATGCGCAAAGCAGTTCGATCATGGCAGAAAATGTCCGGCAGGCAATGGAGCAAATCGAATTACCGGTGGGTAAAATTACGGTCAGTATTGGTGGTATCACTTTGATCCCGGAAGGACAGTATTCGCTGGAACAAGCGATGGAAACAGCGGATCAATTACTTTATGAAGCGAAACAAAGCGGGCGTAACCGTGTCTGCTGGCAATCGAGACTCAATTAGTTTATTCAAGTTATGTGTGATTTCAGCGCTCTTTGAAAAATCAGTGTGAAATACTTGCACAGATGGATGAATGGCTCAATGTTTATAGTAGGAATACTACAGCTGGGCTAGGTGAGCATCATGAGTAACGAGCTGGCGATTTTAGAAAAATATATTCATGACAAATTTGAATATGACAGTGCGGGGAGTTTAATTGACCCGTTGGATGCCGTGGTGATAACTCCCGTAAATGAGTTGCAACTAATGACATCCCCGTTCAAAGAGGCGGGGGCTCGTATTGGCGATTATTGGGTCGATGATTCTGTTTACGGTTTTATTTTCCGTGTCGAAAATGGCGTAGTAACAAAACTTTGGTCTAATGATTGATAGCTACCTGTCTCGCTAAAAAGAGAAAAGGCACTAACCAGTAAAGGATAATGCCTTTTAATTCAAAGAATTAGCGAAGAGCTATTAATTCATGCCGTATT
>CALMKU010000266.1 GCA_937866945.1 uncultured Tolumonas sp. | reverse complement strand
CATGAGATGAACTTTGCCCGTGATGTCGGCGACCGAATTGTATTCATGCATCAGGGAAAAGTATGGGAAAGCGGCCCCAGCCGCGAGCTATTCAGTAAACCGCAGACCCCAGAGCTGCAAAGCTTTATCTCTGCGGTGCTGTGATCAATTCTTGAGCCGGATTCATCCGGCTCTTTTTATTTAAGTATTTATGAGTGCCTTATCAGACAAATGATACGGCAAAACAGCTATTTCGGTGTAGGTAATTCAAGCTCTGCTTCTTTCAGCAGCCCCATCCGGTTATACATCGTGATGGCCGCATCCAAGATTGGCATCGCAATGGCGGCACCACTACCCTCACCTAAACGCATGTCCAATTGCAGAAACGGTTTTAAACCCATATGGGCTAACGCGACTTGCGAGCCTTTTTCCGCTGAAAGATGCGATGGGATCAAGTAATGCCACACCGCCGGACAAATCTTACAGGCCACCAGCGCACAGGCATAAGAGAGAAAACCATCGAGCACAACCGGCACACCCGCCGCAGCGCCGCCGAGCATGGTGCCAGTCATGCCGACTAAATCGAAACCACCGACTTTGGCCAATACATCGATGCCATCTTGCGGGTTTGGACGGTTAACGGAAATCGCTTGTTCGACAATAGCGATTTTATGCTGGATCTTATCACTCGGAAAATTAGCGCCTAAACCCACAACTTGCTCAGGTTTAGCTCCGGTCAGCACACTGACCATTGCTGCTGCAGGCGTGGTATTGCCGATACCTAATTCACCAACACCTAATACGCTGATGCCATCTTGCACTCGCTGCATCGCCAGTCGTGCCGTTGCGAGTAACAGTGATTCGCATTGTTCCTGACTCATTGCCGCCGTTTTCGCGATATTTCCGCAACCTCGGGCCACTTTCATATCTAATACACCGGGGATGGGATCGCAATCGATACCCACATCAACAATATTCACCGCTACACCTGCAGCATAAGCTAAAGCACAAACACCGGTTACCCCGCGTCCTTTGGTCATATTAAAGGCTTGGATAGCCGTAACTTCTTTCGGTGTGATCGCGATTCCTTCATCAAACACGCCGTGATCGGCGGCCATGACGATGATCTCTTTACGGCCGATTTCCAAAGCAGGTGAACGATAAATACCCGCCATCTGAATGGCGAGCATTTCCAGTCGCCCCAGACTACCGATCGGTTTGAGTAAACCGTCGACCCTGGCTTTTGCCTGCTGCATCGCCGACTGATCTAAGGGTTGAATTGACTGAGTTAACTGTTCCAATGTTTGCATATGACTTTTTCCGATGAAGCAATACCTGTCACAAATAAGTTGATGCAGCTAGCCTTTCATCTTCAGCTCAATGCCAGATATCACCAGATACATCTCTTTTGCGTTAGCCGCTAGCCGCTGGTTCACCCGCCCGGCAATATCGCGGAATCGTCGGGATAAAAGGTTGTCGGGCACAATGCCAAAACCAACTTCGTTAGTGACTAAATAGACTGGGCTTGGGCTTGCAAGACAGGCATCAATCAAATCTTCGATTTCCTCAGTGATACGCTGTTCAATCGCAGTAAAATCCATTTCCTCGGCCGGAATATCGCCTGTTTTATCAAACATCAGATTGGTAATCATGGTGGTAATGCACTCCAGCATGATGGCATTACATCCTGCAGCTTTATGACGAATGACATCACCCAGTTCGGTATAACCTTCGTGTGTCACCCACTGTGCCGGACGGGTTTGCTGATGGATCGCAATGCGTTCAGCCATCTCGTCATCAGTAATGATGGATGTGGCAATGTATAAAACGTTGTCGCCTTGCTGTGCGGCAAATTGTTCCGCTAACCGGCTTTTGCCGCTGCGGGCACCACCAGTAATCAAGATCATACTCTGTCCCTATTATTTCTTTTTACCAAATCCAGTGACGTACCTTGCAACATGATAGATAAACTCATACGACCTCCTTTTCACTGGATGAACATCTCTGCGATGAATGAGCAAGCGACGCGGGGCGCTGTGCTGCAAAAAATGCATGTTCCGTTTTATAGAGCGGAAAACCCAGTTCCGAATGCATTTTGACCAGCCAGGGTTGCGTTAAACCGGCTTCATCTAAGATCGCTTTATTCTGGAAGACATCGGTTTCGCGGCCTTCGGCCAGTAAGCGCCCATGCGACAACACATAGAGGTAATCACACACTTCATAGATCAGGTCGATGTCATGGCTTGAAATCACCACGCGTTTTCCTTGCCCAACAATGCGGCTGATGATGTCGATCATGTGCTGACGTCCGCGCGGGTCTAGTCCAGCGGTCGGCTCATCGAGCAGCAGATATTCCGACTCCATCACCAGTGCACCGGCAATCGCGACGCGCTTTTTCTGACCATGACTCAGATATTGGATCGGTTTATCACGAAACGCAGTTGCATCAACCAACGCCAGTGCCTGATCAATACGTGACTGGATGATGCTTTCATCCATGCCCAGATTTCTCAGACTAAATGCGATATCACTCACCACATCGGTATAAAAAATCTGCTGATCGGGGTCTTGAAACACCATGGCTATTTTCTGACGTAACGCGTGTAAACTGCGTTTGTCGTAACCCAGCGCTTCTCCGTTCCAGCAAACTTTGCCCTGTTGTGGTTTCTGAATACCTAACAGATTCATAAACAATGTCGATTTGCCGCAGCCATTCGCACCCAGTAAACCGATCACCTGTCCACGACTAAAATCGAGCGATAGATCGTGCAAAACAGGCTGGTCGGTTTGATAGGAAAAGGTCAGCGTATGCGTTGATAAACTCATGAATAAAACTCCCTTTGGAAGAGCTTCATTTCGAGCGCTATTTCCATTTGCTGATAACGGTAGATCACGCGTTGCAAGAGCATGCCGATCAGCATCGCCAACGACTGAAAACTGGTACGCAAATTCCGATAGCCAAAGCGCAACGACTGCGCTTTTCTGATCGCTGCCGCCTCTTCCAAAAGAATAAAAATAAACCGATAGGTCAGCAGCATCTGCTCAATAAGCACTTTGGGTAAACGGCTCATTTGCAACAAACGGATCATCTGCGTAAATGGCGTTGTCAGCACAAACAGATAGGTCGCAGCTAACGTAGCCAGACTGCGCCACAACGTCATGTGTGCGGTATAAAGCCCAACCTTATCGATGCCGATTGCCAGCGAATCTAACTGAATATGCCATAGCATATTGTCTGACTGCGTCGAGACAGAGATCAAAATACCGACCAAACCCACCAGCAGAAAAACCAGCGGCACCAGCATCCAGCGCAAATAACGCGCTACCGAAATACGAAGCAGATGGCAAGTTAGCACACCGGTTCCCAGTAATTCGAAACACTGGATCATCGGCGAACTGGTTAGTGCCACTATCATCAGCAACAGATACAGCCCAAACTTCGCACGTGGATCGCGATGCCGCCAGCGGCTTTGGTAGGCAAATTGATCAATGATCAGCATGGGCTGCTCGCTTTCCCCGATAATAACCGAGGATGTAAAACACGATAGCAGAGCCAATAGACCCTTGCAGGGTAAACAACAGACTTTCAATTTCACTACTGGCAGGCTCGAAGACAGGTGCAAACCAAGGCTTATAGTTTGGGGCAAGCTGAGCGATCGCTTGCTGGGCCTGATTGTCGGAACCGCTGTAATCTCCCGCATGAGGAATAAAGAACGGCAACAAGGTCAAGCCAATGACACAGATCAGTAATAGCATCGTTTTTTTCATCTTAATGCCCTCTTGCCACTAATAACTGACGTTTGGTCAGTTGTTCATAGACCAGTACCGTTAACAAACCTTCCGCAATCGCAATCGGGATCTGTGTGATACAGAAGATACTCATGAATTTGAGCACCGATGCCATGATCCCTGCATGTGGATCAGGAAATGCGACGCCCAGTTGCATCGATGTCACCGCATAGGTCACCAAATCGGCGAAGAACGCACATAGAAACACGCTGACATCTTTCCGCAGATTAAATTTGCAGGCCGATAGCCAAATTAAGTAACCGACGAGTGGTCCGACTACCGCCATCGACATGCCGTTTGCGCCCAATGTTGTCAGCCCGCCATGCGCCAACAAAAGCGCCTGAAACAGCAGCGCGATGCCGCCGAGCACTGGTACAATCAAAAAGCCAAACAAGATAATGGCTAAGCCAACGCCAGTTGGATGCGAACAACTGCCGGTGACAGAGGGTAATTTCAGCGCGGAGAGCACAAAGATAAATGCGCCGCACAACGCCAGCAGCACCTTCTGATGGCTGTCTTGGTTCACAATCTGCTTTAATTTCCGGATCCCGAGCGCCAGAAAAGGGATAAACAAGATCCACCAAGTGAGCGCCCATACTGGTGGTAGAAAACCTTCCATGATGTGCATCGCAGACGCATTTTGCGGAAACAGTATAAGCCACGGCAACAATGTCAGCCCGATGCTGGTTTCTTTCTTCAATTGATTCATGGAAAAGCTCCTTTTCAGTAACGGACCCAACGGATCCGGACAAATGGCTGGCTCAGGCAAGCCAGCTTTTGTTCACTAAAATCGTCGAAAAATAAGGCAACGGTACATCATCAGCAATGTCACTTAATTTGCGGAAACACTGCTCATTCGGTAGCGATGCTTCTGACATCATCAAAGCGTGCTCAAGCAAATTCAGACGAGCTAACAAATCGCGGATCTTCGGAAAACGGCCATACACTTTCATCATCACCACACACTCATGCTGACGCAGTGCTTGTTCGAGATCTTCTTCCGGGCTGGTACAGGCAACTACCGCCATCGATTGCTGTTCCATTGCCAGCGGGAATGCAGCACGGGCAGAAATACAGGCAAACGAGGTAACACCTGGAATGATTTCCATCGGGATCACGCCTTGCAGACGTTGCAATAAAAACACCCAAGTGCTGAAAAGCATGGCATCACCTAGCGTGATAAAACCGACCTGTTTCCCTGCCAGCACATCATTTTTGATTTCATCGGCTACGTTGTCCCAGATGCTCTCTTTCTCATCTTCGTGCGTGCTCATCGGAAAATGACGTTCTTCAATCACCACATGAGCAGTGAGATATTCGCGCACAATCGATAACGCCAGACTGTCACCGCCACGTCGACCTGCCGGTGCGTATAACACATCTAAATTGGCCAGTTGCCGGGCTGCCCGTACCGTAATTAAGTCACTGCTACCGGGGCCTGTGCCAATCGCATATAACATTCCACTCATCAGGCGGCTTCCTCTGTTTGTTCCATAACAGCTTCAAGATGATCAACAAACATCTGCTGAATCAATGGGTTTTCGCCCAGCCCTTGTAACCAAGGTTGTGCTTCGATGCCCGCCTGCTCCATCAGTGTTTTCCACGAATCTTCTTCATCAGATGCCATGTCATTAATGGCATGATCGCCAGCGACCAGCATGAGCGGCATCAGGTGGACTTTTCTGACATTTTGCCGTTGTAAACGCGCAATGATGGCATCGATTTCCGGGTAACTTTCGACGGCCCCCACCATGGCCGGAATGTTTTTGGTCATCAGCATATGATCTAAACAGGCATAGGCAGAAAAAGCATGATGTGTGGCGCCATGCCCCATAAAAACCACCCGTTCGTCGTCTGCCAGCACAGGCATTTGCGCCTGCATAGCTTTGATCAGTTGCTCGAAATCATCGTGAGTAGTCAGCAGTGGCGTACCCAGACGCAGGTGGAAAAACAGGTGTGCATGCGCCTGTACTTGTCGGACAATCTTTTCGTATTCGTCGCCATTGATCACGTGGAGTGACTGGATCACCACATCCTGATAACCCGCTGCCGCCAGTCGAGCCAGCGCCTGCTGCGGGTTGTCGATCTGCAGCCCATCGCGGTTGGCTAATTTGCGAATAATCATCTCGGAGGTGAACGCCCGAAACAGCTCACGATCAGGGTGTACAGCTGCGATCCGTTGCTCACAGGCGGTGATATTTTTCTCGCAGGTTTCGGCATAGCTAGTGCCAAAACTGATCACTAATAGTGCTTTTTTCATCATGCTGGCTCCCGTGTTTGAAAGCGCGTTAGTAATGTTAAAATTTCATCAAATGAGTGACAAACCGCACCATAAATGGCGGCATCACTTTGAGGTCTTTCGATCACGATGCAGGGAATGCCCGCATCGATACAGGGCGCTATTTTTTCCTGGAAGCCCCCTTCCTGGCCGGACTCTTTGGTAATCACCACATCCGGCTGACAAAACTGATAAAGCGCACGATTCAGGTCAGCACTGAATGGCCCTTTCATGGCGATGATCTGATCAACGCCCAAGCCAAGCACTTCGCATTGCGAAATCACTCCTGCCGTCGGTAACACGCGCGCGATCAGATATTTATCCGGTAAGAACTGCTGAAAACGCGCCAGATCTTTACTGCCTGTGGTGAGTAACACCCGTTTGCCAAACTGAGCGGCTAAGTTGCAGGCATCTTCGAGCGATCGAACTGAATGAAGCAGCGGGTGTGACATTACGCCTGAGGCACTTGGACGTTCATAGCGAATCAAAGTAATCCCGAGTATCTGACATGCCTGTTGGATGTTGCTGCGTAATGCCGTGGCATACGGGTGCGCTGCATCAATGACACAAGTGACACTATTCGCGGCCAACCAATCGGTCATCGCAGCGGCGTCCAAGCGCCCGACATGGATCTCACCTTGTAGCTCACTGGCAACAGCGCGCCCCACATCACTGGCAACAGAAACACTGTAAGCAAGCGCCTGTTGTTCGAGTAATGCACAGAGCTTTACCGCATCTGACGTGCCACCAAAGACATGCAGACTCGCCATCAGACTTCATAGCCTCGTGGCGTGATCATCAAACCATTCTGGGTGTAGGTAGACTGATTGCCCACGATCACCAGACTGGTCATATCAACCGGTTCAAAATCCATTTCACCAAGAGTGGTGATCCATTTTTCCTGTTTCTTACGGCTGGCCGCTTTCACGATACCCACTGGCGTGGTAGCTGCTTTGAACGGCGCCATCAGTTCAAAGGAGCGTTCCAGATGATCAGCACGACCACGGCTGCGCGGGTTATAGAAGCAGATCACGAAATCAGCTTGCGCAGCGGCGATGATGCGCTTTTCAATCACGTCCCACGGTGTTAGCAAATCGCTTAGACTGATATGACAAAAATCATGCATCAGCGGTGCCCCGAGCATCGATGCCGCCGCAATACTCGCCGTCATTCCCGGAATCAACCGCACTTCCAGATCAATGTTTTGTTTTGTCACCAGTTCGAGCACCAGACCGGCCATCCCGTAAATACCGGCATCACCACTGCTGATCAGCGCCACTTTTTTACCGGTTTGCGCCAGTTCAATCGCCGCCAGACAGCGTTCGATCTCTTTACACATGCCGGTTTTAATCACCTCTTTTCCAACCGTCAGTGCTTTTACCAGATGCGTGTAGGTTTTATACCCCACGATCACTTCCGCATCCTGAATGGCTTCTAACGCCTCAAACGTCATCATGGCCTGACTGCCGGGGCCGATCCCGATTACATATAACATCAGTGTGAAACTCCTAAAGTAATGGTGACGCCTTGCTGGCGTAGCGTGTCGCCGATCAGATGTCCGTCGCTCATCAGCCAGGCGACGGGTTGTGATACCGCGCCAACACCCACGGTATTGCGAACAAACTCGGATGCAGGAAAGCGATGCTCTTGCGCTTTCAATGCATCAACACTGAACACCTGAAATGGCACACGACAACAAGTGGATAGTTGTTTTAGCCCTTGCTCATCTTCTTTAATGCTGACACTGCCAATGGCTTTCAGTGCCAATGGGTCAAAGGCGTAACGTGATAATTGTTGCTGTAAAAGCTGAATTAAAAGTTGGAACGAGGTTGCGCGACGACACCCAATACCGGCAACAATTCGACGCGGTACCAGCTTGAAAACAGGAACAACAAGATCAGGCAGCTGATCACGCAGGCTGACCACCACCAAAGCATCTAAATCAGTTGGAATTTGATCAAGACTCTCGATCGTGATAAACCCACGAGTATCATAACGATCTGATTCCCAACGATTAGCAGGCTCAGGCAAAGAACCATGATCCCAAAACAACCCCACTCTCTGATCACTCACCAACATCTGATTAACTGTTTTGACCGATTGCCGAAAATCATGCATATCAGCATCGAGTTGCACCGCTAACGAATCGAGTGCAGCAAGTTCATTGACATCGGTGGCCGTGGTGATCACCGGGTCAGCGCCCAGTACGCCAGCCAGATAACGGGTCAGTACATTTGCTCCACCAACATGGCCGGAGAGCAAGCTGATCACGTGTTGCCCTCTTTCGTCGATCACGACAACCGCCGGGTCTGTCAATTTGTCTTTCAGCAATGGGGCGATAACCCGCACGGTCATACCTGTCGCACCAATCACAATCAGCGCTGTGTAACACTCAAAAGCATCACGCACCGTTGCTGCGAATGAACCGTTGAATGCCTGAAAACCCGGTTCCAGCAGCTTTTCACTGCAAAAACAGGTTAGCGGCAGATGCACTTGCAGCTGCTTCGCCAGACGAATTCCGCCCGGTGTCAGACAAAAAACGGCCATAGACTCAGGCTTGACGATACTCATGGCTAAACCCTGCGTCATACAATTTGGAATAGTGATATTCATCGCCAAGAAATTCGCCGACTAAAATCAGTGCCGTTTTACGAATCCCCGCCGCAGAAACTTGATCAGCAATGGTTGCCAGCGTGCCTTTCACGATCTGACAATCTGGCCATGTGGCTTTATAGACCACCGCAACCGGCGTTTTCACTGGGTAGCCACCACTGGTGAGGCGTGACACCACTTCGCCGATTTCTTGCACGGACAAGAAAATGGCCATCGAGGTCTGATGCTGTGCGAATGATTCCAACGACTCTCTTTCTGGCGTTGGCGTTCTGCCTGACATGCGGGTGATCACCAGACTTTGGGAAATCTCTGGTACGGTATATTCCACCCCTAACGCGGAAGCCGCGCCTAAGAAGGAACTCACACCGGGAATGGAACTAAAACCAATACCGAGTTTGGTCAGTTCTTCGCCTTGCTCGCGAATAGAGCCATACAGTGATAAATCACCGGTTTGCAGTCGAATTACCAACTTGCCGTTTTGCACACCGGTCGCCATCAGATCGATGATCTGCCCCAGATTCAAACTGGCACTGTCGTGACAAGTTGCGCCTGTTTTGCAGTAATCCAGCAACGCGGTGTTGATCAGGGAACCCGCATAAATGATCACGTCAGCTTGGCTGAGTAACTGATAACCTTTGAGTGTGATCAACTCCGGATCACCCGGGCCAGCACCAACAAAGTAGACCAAAGCAGGATCAAATTGCGCAAGCATGGGGTGCCTCCTTCATGCAGGAAATGATAAAAGTCGGATTATTCGGTTTGAAGTAATAGCCACTGCCCAGCGTGGTGAGTTGCGAGATCTGCAGTTGGGTGCATTGCAGATCAGTGACTCGGCAGGTTTTCAGATAATTCAATGCAGTAGTGACGTTATCCAACAGGATGAAATTCAGTACTAATGAGCCACCCAGTGATAAATGAGCTAATGACCAGTCGATGATTTCAGTCAGGTTGCCACCACTGCCACCAACGAATATGGCGTTCACTTGTTTTGCTAACGCACAAGGCGCTTCGGCTGCAATCACATCGACATTCTGACAACCCAATCGCTGCCGATTAGTCTCAATCAACGTTAGTGCTGCTGGATTTTTCTCAATCGCCATTACCTGCAAATTCGGATAGCGAATTGCTGCTTCTAACGCAACACTGCCAGTGCCTGCTCCGACATCCACAAACGTAGTTGCCTGTGCCAAATTCAGACGATCGAGCACGATAGTTCTGACCTCTTCTTTGGTCATTGGCACTTTCTCACCGCGCACAAATTCACTGTCTTTCATTGAGGATCACCACCACATTCATGTCATAGTCAGGTTGAACTTGTTCCGGTTGCAGGAAATGAAGTCGTTCATCGGGATAAGAGAGGTTTTCACCCACAATCAGCGTGCGCGATAAACCGCGTTGCAGAATCTCTTGCGCAATTTGAAACGGGCCGACCACTTTATCGGTCACCATAGCGACTTTGTCGTGCTGGAAAATGAAGTCAAAATCGGGCTGTTTGCCGTGGCTGCTGGTGATATAGAGATCATTCATGTCGAGCTGAACACGCGCGAACAGATATTGTATTGAACTGATCCCAGAGATGATCTGGCAACTTTGTTTTGGCAAGCGTTCTGTAATTCGCTTACCGATACCGAATAGCAACGGGTCGCCGGAAGCCAGCACCACGATGTTTTGTTCGGTTTTGCTCTGTAGCCAGTCAATCAGACCATCTATATCGGCATTTAAAACATACTTCTCGCCCTGAAAGTCTGGAAAATCGGCCAATAGCCGAGCCCAGCCAACCAGAATATCCGCTTGCGCAATCAGCGCTTGTGCCGCTTGCGTGCGTAAACGCGCATCACCCGGCCCCATACCAATCACCGAAATCATCGTAGCTCCTCCGCAATAGCGGCTACCGGGCGATTACTGCCCAGCGGCTGGTTATCCAGCGAAAATAAGATGACATCACAGGTAAAGGGTTGCGGGGAATAACGCAGCATTTGCTGCACTCGATCGACAATACGGGTAGCAATCGCATCGGAGACAGATTCATAACCGGCCTGCGCAATCAGTTCCATCGCCGCTTCGGTGGTCAGGCAGTGATAAACCTGCTGGAGTAACTCATTGGGGGCGCCAGCCAACGCAAGATGTGTCACCAGTGTTTCCATTCGGCCATCAGCGATATGACTGTGAGTGTGGAAAATACCGGCCGCCACTTTGATAAGTTTACCCAAATGGCCGACCATCACCACATGCCGAAAGGCCAGCCGCTCGGCTTCCTGCAGCATGTAGCCGACAAAATTACTCATGGTGACAACCAGATTGGTATCAACCTGCAGTTGTTCCCGAACAAAACGCTCGCCATGATTACCGGGCACAAAAATCACTTTATCCAGCCCGTTTTCGCGTTTTTGTTCCAGCTCAATCGCCAGCGTGCGCTTCCAGCTCTCTTCCGACATTGGCGTCACAATGCCGGTGGTGCCCAAAATGGAAATGCCGCCCAGAATACCAAGGCGACTGTTATAAGTGCGCAAGGCCCGCTCTTCACCTTCTGGTGCAAAGATAACCACGTCAGCGCCACGCTCCGGCCCCAACACTTCACGCACCGCAGCTTCAATAGTCTGTAACGGCGTTTTGTTGATTGCGGAATGCCCGATTGGCAAACCAATACCTTTTTGTGTCACTTTGCCAATGCCAGTGCCACCGGTAATGGTGATATGGGCATCGTCACGGAGTTTTACTTGGGCATAGATCAACATGCCGTGAGTGACATCGACATCGTCGCCACCATCTTTGCGAATCGCTGCCGTCGCTTGATTACCGTGGATCAACGGCTCTTCCACATTCAGGTGTAAGGTCACGCCCGAAGGGGTCACAATCGAAATTTGATGAATGATCTGCTGACGTAAAATCATCAGCGCAGCGACTTTCGCAGCGGCTGTCGCGCACGATCCGGTGGTGTAACCTTTGCGGTAGGCTTTGCCTTTGTGCCAGATCTTGTCGTCTGCCAGAGCGGCTTTTTCTAACGAAAGCGTCATTCTGCCTCCCGCAGGTGATACAGAATGGCATTGATGATCGCAGCCGCCACATTGCTGCCACCTTTACGACCTTGCGCCGCGATATAAGGCAGATCGCTTTCTATCAGGGCTTGCTTTGACTCAGCCGCACCGACAAAACCCACCGGAACCCCGACCACGGGGCAACGCTGTTCCGGCTGTTGCTGGCAGATTTCCATCAGACGAAATAACGCCGTCGGCGCATTACCAAACACAAACAACTTAGCCCCTGCGGTTTGCATCGCCAGATCAACCGCCGCCATCGAGCGGGTAATGCTCTGCTCTTTCGCCACCGCAGTCACTGACGGGTGTGCGACATAGCACTGAATATCACAGCCCATGCTTTTCAATTGTGTTTTATTGATGCCCGATAACGCCATCGTGGTGTCAGTAAAAATCGTGCAGCCTTGTTTCAAGGCGCCAATAATGGCATCGAGAGCACTTGGCGAAAATTTCAGGATCTCCAGCCAATCAAAATCAGCCGTGGTATGAATGGCCCGCTTGATAATTTTTTCCTGCAACGCATTGGCAAACTGATAACCGGGAAATTCTTCCGCGATAATGTCAGCAATGATTTCAAAGCTGTGCTGTTCGATTTGCTGTGGCTGCGTGATGTAATTCATGCGTAACTGACCTTTTAATGAAACATCCAATAGACGATGGAAAACAGCATCAATGCGATCGCCGAGGCGATAAACATCAAGCGGATGGTAAGTTTGATATCCTGCTGATTAATTTCTCGTTGCTCGTCGCCAATCCATGGTTTTTCAACCAATTCTCCGAAATAGCTATTTGGCCCGCCGAGGCGCACGCCTAGCGCACCTGCAACAGTGGCTTCCGACCAACCACAATTTGGGCTTTTATGCTGATAGCGATCGCGCCAGCCGATACGAAAAGCATTGCGAACATTCAGCCGCATCAATGCAGCAGCACCCGTAAACAGCAGCCAGCTAAGCCGAGCAGGGATTAGATTCGCCAGATCGTCGATGCGGGCGGAAACACAACCAATCGCTTTGTATTTCTCGTTTTTGTAACCGACCATGGAATCAAGCGTGTTGATAGCTTTGTAGGCCATCGCCAGCGGCACGCCGCCGAGAAAGAGATAGAAGAGCGGTGCAATAACGCCGTCAACCGTGTTTTCAGCTACAGTTTCGACTACGCCACGGGTGATCTGGGTTTGATTGAGCTGCGAAGTGTCGCGCCCGACTATGTATGAGAGCTGACGACGACTCTCTTCCAACGAACCCGAATCTAGCGCACGGTAAACATCCATCGCCGCATCACTCAGACAACGCCCCGCCAGAATGGTATAAGCCAGCCAAAGCTCAACCAACCGCCCCAGCCAGATATTGACTGCACTCAGACCTGAAATGACTGCCCAAGTGACCAGCCAAGTCGCGCCAACAATCACCAGCCATAACACCGCACCGCCGACATAGAGAGCAGATTCTGAATGACAAACCGCTCGGATTCTTTGTTGCAGCCAGCTAATGCTGTTACCAATCCAGCGGATCGGATGCGGCCAGTGATGCGGGTCGCCTAAGATCAGATCGAGTAAGAATGCCGCGCTGTATAAGAAAAGAGTCACTACGTTTATACCAACCTACTAAAAAAATCCCGACTGAATTAGTCGGGAAATAGGCTGTCATAAGCATAAATGTTCACTGCAGATCGCAGTGAATAATGCATGACAACCCACTTCCCACCGAAGGAGTTGAACTTGTTGTAGTCATGTCGGTCTTCTGGCTTCGCGTCATCCTTCCCTGCCCTTCCCAATCATCACGATCAGTGGTTTTGCAGAGTTGTCAGCGTTACAGCAGCGGGGGCTGCGGAGGATTCACACCTCCTTCCCGACGATATCTCGTCATACACGGCTACAGAAATTGAGTGTTACATCGTTAGTAACAGCGTCCTTTGAATATCTTTGATAAACCTAGAGTTTATCTTGTTGAAAACACTATACCCTTAGCCAGATCAAAAAATGGCTAATTACAACAATTTATTGGCTTGCATTAACGACAAAGCCGTACGCGCTCAACGCTAAAGCAGTAGGGTGAGCTTAATTTGCTGCAATTTACGCCGACTATCATGAAGTTAGTAAAAATCACAAAGTTATCTGAATTAGAGTTATCTGAGTTAGCATAAGCGTTTGAATGGTTAGGTTAGGAACAAATCATGGCGAAAAGCGGTCAGCATGGCGGCAACGTGCTGCAAATGGCGGAGAAATGTGGCGTTGCCACCGACTTGATGCTGGATTTCAGCGCCAACATCAATCCGTTAGGTATGCCCGGTTCCTTGAAACACGCCATCATGACGCACCTGCATCTGGCCGAGCGCTACCCCGATATCGATTATCAGGCGCTGCATGCAGCGTTATCACGTCATACCACTTGCCCGCCGGAATGGATTCTGGCCGGAAATGGCGCTACCGAACTGATTTTTTCGATTGTTCGTTACCTGAAACCGAAGAAAGCATTGCTCCCTGTGCCGGGGTTTGCCGAATATCGCCGCGCATTACAACGAGAAGGCTGTGAGATCATTCATTACCCACTATTGGAAGAAGACGACTTTCAGCCCACCGCACAAATTCTTTCCGCTCTCACTGCGGATATTGATTGTCTGTTTCTCTGCACGCCGAATAACCCAACCGGACAATATCCCGATCAGGCGTTGTTATTAGCAATTATCGCACACTGTCAGCAGCACGATATCGCTTTGATCGTCGATGAATCGTTCATCGATTTTTTACCCGTTCAGCAGGGTTTGACAGCTTGTTTATCCGCAAACCCTCAACTTTATTTGCTACGATCGCTGACCAAATTTTTTGCGATTCCGGGCCTGCGCCTTGGCTATCTCATCAGTGCCAATGAACAAGCCATCAGCAGCATGCGCAATTTGCAGGAACCGTGGACTATCAACGCATTTGCGGCATTAGCAGGCGAAACCGTGCTGGATGATCACTATTATATTCAGCAGACCTACCAATGGTTGGAGCAAGAACAGCGCTATCTTTTTGAATCGCTCTCGACCTTTTCTGCATTAAAAATCTGGCGGCCAACAGCGAATTATATTTTTATACGCTGCCTCGATGAAACCTTGAATCTGCAAGACGCCCTGCTGGCACATCGGATATTGATCCGTCACTGCGCCAATTATCCGGGCTTAAACAAACATTATTATCGGGTCGCAATCAAAAGCCATGCTGACAACCAAGCTCTGATTGCCGCCTTAAAACAGGTGTTCTCGCATGGCTGAAGCCTGCTGCCCGGCATCGTGCGGAGAGCTGATTCAGGGCCTGATCAACGGCTCGGAAAAGCTCATCTCCTGCCCTATCGATTGGTTCAGCACCGTTGAAGTGAAACAAGGCTCGGCTCATCAATTTGATGAACGGCCATTAATGCGCCAAGCCATAAAGGCAGCGCTCAAGCACCTACAGGTCGACGAAATATGGCATCAAAAGTTATCCATTCGGTTTGAATCCACCATTCCCGTCGCCAAAGGCATGGCCAGTAGCACCGCCGACATTGCAGCGACTGCTGTCGCCACTGCTCGTCATTTTCAACAAGAACTAAATAGTCAGGCACTGGCGCAGATCTGCACATCGCTGGAGCCGAGTGACAGCACGTTCTTAGATCAACTTAGCTTATTCGATCATAATCAGGGCTTGATCCACCGTCAGTTTGAGTGGATTCCTGATCTGAATATTCTGATTTTTGAAAGCCCTACGCAGCTGAATACCGCTGATTATCATCAGATACCACGTCAGCAACGACTACAGCAGAATGAAGCACTGTTAGCCAATGCCATTCATCTGTTTGAACAAGCGATGCAGACAAGAAACATCGCTTTATTTGGTCAGGCGTGCACACTGAGCGCGATGGCCAGTCAGCATATTTTGGCAAAACCAGGTTTTGAGCAATTCCAATTCTTGATTGAAAAATTCGATTTACCCGGCATGGTCGTTGCGCACAGTGGCACCGTGGTTGGCTTATTATGCGGCCATCAGCAACATGACTGCGATGCGATTCTCGCAGCCGCTCATCACTCAGTGTTGCAAGCCTATTACCCAATTCAGTATGTAAAAAAGCTCATTGCGGGGGGAATTACGTAGCAAAATCAAAATTGCAGGCACAAAAAAACCAGCTTTCGCTGGTTTATTGTGTATCTAAAGAATGGTGCGGAAGGAGAGACTCGAACTCTCACACCTTGCGGCGCCAGAACCTAAATCTGGTGCGTCTACCAATTTCGCCACTTCCGCGCTGTATTCTTTAAATGGGGTGGCTAATGGGGCTCGAACCCACGACAACCGGAATCACAATCCGGGGCTCTACCAACTGAGCTATAGCCACCATCGAACTGTGTTGCCTTACCACTTAAAGCGAACAACTCATCGTTGGTACGCCCTACAGGAATCGAACCTGTGACCCACGGCTTAGAAGGCCGTTGCTCTATCCGACTGAGCTAAGGGCGCACTGGAAGAAATGGTCGGTGATAAAGGATTCGAACCTTTGACCCTCTGGTCCCAAACCAGATGCGCTACCGGGCTGCGCTAATCACCGACTGTTGTTCTGTTGTAGGCGTCCGACAACGGAGGCGGATATTATAGACTCTCACCTTTATCGTCAAACTCTTTTTAATGAAAAAGAGTCGAGTGTTCAGATATTAAACGACTAAGGTAAGCGGTTGTTTATGCACTAACCTTATTGTAAAAAAAATGCGACAATATGCCCTAGCAAAGCAAGGTGAGTGGAAGGTATGTCTGCAAAAATCATTGATGGAAAAGCGATTGCCCTGTCTGTGCGTCAGCGTGTCGCTGCCCGCGTCGCGGAACGTAAGGCAAATGGATTACGAGCACCCGGTTTATCGGTTGTATTAGTGGGCGAAGATGCTGCGTCACAAGTTTATGTCGGTAGTAAACGCCGTGCTTGTGAAGAAGTTGGCTTTATTTCCAGATCTTACGATCTACCAGCAACAACCACGCAGGATGAACTTCTTGCACTGATCGATACATTAAATGCTGATCCTGCGGTAGATGGTATTTTGGTGCAACTTCCGCTTCCGGCACACCTCGATTCCACGTTAGTGATCGAGCGTATTGTTCCCGATAAAGATGTTGATGGATTCCATCCTTACAATGTAGGCCGTTTAGCCCAGCGAATTCCCGCCCTGCGTCCTTGCACGCCTAAGGGTATGATCACGCTGCTTGAAAGCACTGGGGTTGAATTAAAAGGCATGCATGCGGTGATTGTAGGCGCATCGAATATTGTTGGCCGCCCAATGACATTGGAACTGTTACTGGCTGGTTGTACAACGACAACCTGTCATCGCTTTACCAAAGGTTTAGAACAATTTGTTCGTCAGGCTGATATCTTAGCGGTTGCTGTAGGGAAATCTGAATTCATTCCCGGTGAATGGATCAAGCCCGGTGCTATCGTATTAGATGTTGGTATTAACCGTTTATCTAACGGCACTCTCGTCGGTGATGTGGAATACGCCACCGCCGCTCAGCGTGCCAGCTTTATCACACCAGTTCCTGGTGGCGTCGGCCCCATGACCGTCGCAACATTGATTGAAAATACACTGCAAGCTTGTGAGCAATACCACAGCTAATCCGCGAATAGCACCGTGATCATGAATAAAGGGCTGAACTATTTCAGCCCTTTTTATTTGTGGCTGGGAAAGTAATTTCGACTTTTAATCCATGCGGTTGTTGATTGTTTTCTATTCGTAATGTTGCCTTATGCAATGCACAAACTCTGGCCACAATATTTAACCCTAGCCCTACCCCATTTCCACGCTGATCAAATCGTTGAAATGCATTAGTTAACGCAGCAATTTGTGCCTCATCGACACCGCGACCCACATCGGTGATCACTAAGCGACAACAATCAGCTTCTGTTTCCAACGATATATTCACCATCGAATCGCTGTCCGCATATCGGCTACTGTTCTCAATCAAATTACGCAACAACAGACTCAGCAATGTTTTATCACCAACCACACGAGCAGACTCCGGCAATTGGAAACAAAGTGTCATTCCTCTGGCTTGCAGCAACTCTGCCAGCTCACGTTGTAAAGGCAATATCACCTCCTGAACCAAATCGACAGAGGCTTGGAGCCCCATGACCATTTGTTGTTCCAGACGCGCCATAGACAATAGCTGATCAATGGTCCGCTGCATGCTGTCCAGACGACTAATCAACGGCGCCACATCTTGCGGATGCTCTAACGCCATCAATTCAAGGTTCAGTCTGATCCCCGCGATCGGCGTTCTCAACTCATGAGATACATCAGCCGTAAACTGTCGCTCCCGCGCAAAAGCCTGTTGCAGTTTTTGCATCAACCCATTTAACGCATTGGTGATCTCAGCCACTTCACTGGTGCGGCCATCACTTTCAAACGGCTGCCACTGCTCTACATTCCGCTGCTGCAGTTGCTCCGTTAGTTTATTCAGTGGTGACACGATTCTTTTTATTAATATCCAGCTGACCAATAGACTAAGAGAAAATGCAACAAGAGCCGGAAAGAAAAGAGCGCCCAAGGCTTCCCAGCCAAATGGATCGAAATTGTCTAGTGAAAGATTGGCCTTATTGGAATGCCGCCAGGCACGAGTGAGTTGTTCACGCACTTCATGCAGTAACCAGATAATCGTGGTGCCTTGCGTGATAAATAAGATTGTGCCAATACTTAGCAGCAACCGTTTGGATAGGTTATTTATCTTTCGCTTCAAGACGATAGCCCTCTCCCCGTATCGTTTTTATGCTGTCAGCACCGATCTTACGCCGCAGATGATGGATATACACTTCCAGCGTATTTGAGCCAATATCATCATTCCAGTCGTAAAGATCTTGCTGTAAACGGTCGCGTTGCACCGTTTTCCCTGCATGCAACATCAGACGTCGTAAAATTGCATATTCCATTCGGGTCAGCGTCAGTTCTTGTCCGTCTTGCCAAACCTGATGATGCGTCATATCCAGCTTTAATCCGCCAAACAGCAGGGCATTGTCTGTTTTCTCAAACCAACGTCGCATCAACGCTCTGACTCTCGCTAACAATTCCGCTAAAGCAAACGGTTTAACCAGATAATCATCCGCGCCTTGATCCAGACCTTTAATCCGATCATCCAGCGAATCACGGGCAGTCAGAATTAAAACCGGTAACTTGCAACCTTGTTGACGCCATTGTTTGAGCAAGGTTAATCCATCACCATCGGGTAACCCCAGATCAAGAATAATCAGTTCATAGTCGTCTAACGTATATTGACGTGCCGAATTGATGCTCGTTGCAACATCACAACAATATTGCTGCTGTTCCAGTGCTTTTTGTAACCCACCGAGCAACAAGGCATCATCTTCAATTAACAAGATCTTCATTTATATATACCATCGCTGACTAACCGTTTGTAAATATGCGATTATTTGCTATTACTAATAATATCAACTATATCCCTTCTGGGATGTATTATGTTTTTTTATAGAATATTTTTGCCGGAGAACACCAATTTGAAATCATTATGGCTGCTCCCCGCTATCACTCTTCTCGCTATAGCGCATGTAAGTGCAGCACCATTAACCTTTTTGAGTGAGCAAAATCCACCCGTCAACTACGAGGATAGCCGCCAGAAAGCTGCCGGTTTTTCCGTTGAATTGCTGCGGTTGGTGTGGCAGCAAATGTCTGTGCCGCAACAGCCAATCAAATTTCTGCCATGGGCCCGCGCTTACTATATCGCGCAAACAGAACCGGGGAATGTGCTGTTTGCCACGTCTCGTACCGCCGAGCGGGAGAATATGTTTAAATGGGTTTGCCCAATTAGCACCGCTGCTGTCGCATTGTTTCGCCGACATAAAGATCGCTTTGATCTGACATCCACCTCAGCAACTGATGCGCTTAGCATTGGCGTGATCCGTGCGGATATTGCCGAAGAAGTGGTGACCACGAAAACTTACAATAAGAGTCGTTTAGTTAAAGCTCGTAATATCGAGCAGTTGATCCGGCTGTTGCAGTCGAAAAAAGTCGACATGATCGCCGCTTATGAACCCGTGATTTACACCACGATGCAGCAAATGGGGTTAAGCCCGGCGGATTACCCCCGGGAGCTGGTTCTGCAGAGAATGACAGATTGCTTTGCGTTTAATCGCACCACCAGCGACCGTGTGATTAATAATTATCAGCAAGCGTTATCTACTGTGCAAAAAAGTCAGGAATATCGCGCGTTAATCACTCGTTATCATATGTTGGATTTTAAATAAAAAAGGCTGGCCGAAACAAATAGGCCAGCCTTATTCAAATCAAAAAACGATTTAGCTCTTACGCCGCCAAGTAGTGCCCTGCGCACCATCTTCCAGCACGATGCCCATCTCAGTTAATTTATTACGTGCTTCATCGGCTAATGCCCAGTTTTTGCTGGCGCGCGCGTCATTGCGGGTTTTGATCAACAGTTCAATTTCTGCGACATCATCCGCAACGGCGGCAGCACCGGATTGCAGGAATTGCTCAGGTTGTTGTTGCAGAAGACCTAACACACCGCCAAGACGACGCAAGCAAGCTGCTAAGGCTGATGCATCCGATGCAGATTCTTGTTTGGTACGGTTCAGATCACGCGCTAAATCAAACAACACGGAATAGGCTTCCGGTGTATTGAAGTCATCATCCATCGCGGCTTTGAAACGCTCATCAAACGGTGCTGAAAGTGCTGCTTGCTCTTGACCTTCTTCGACACCACGCAGTGCGGTGTATAGACGTTCCAGCGATGCGCGTGCTTGCTGCAAGTTGAGATCAGAATAGTTCAGCGGGCTGCGATAATGACCTGACATCAGGAAGTAACGCACTGTTTCGGCATCATAGACTTTCAGCACATCGCGGATGGTGAAGAAATTGCCCAGAGATTTGGACATTTTCTCTTCATCCACCATCACCATACCGGAGTGCATCCAGGTATTAACATACGGAGTGTGATGTGCGCAGCAGCTCTGGGCAATTTCGTTTTCATGATGCGGGAATTGCAGATCTGAACCGCCACCATGAATGTCAAAATGATGCCCCAGATGTTTGGAGTTCATCGCAGAACATTCAATGTGCCAGCCAGGGCGACCAGCTCCCCACGGTGAATCCCACATCGGTTCACCCGGTTTCGACATTTTCCACAACACAAAATCCATCGGGTTGCGTTTGCTTTCTTCGACATTGACACGCGCACCGGCCTGCAGTTGTTCGATGTCCTGACCTGACAAACGGCCATATTCAGGGAAACTGTCGATGGAAAACAGCACATCACCGTTATCGGAGACATACGCATAGTTCTGCTCAAGCAGTGAGCTCACCAACGCAATAATTTCACCGATATGCTGAGTGGCACGTGGTTCGATATCCGGGCGCTGTAATTTCAGCGCATCGAAATCAGCATGCATTTCCGCAATCAGGCGTTCGGTTAATGTATCGCAGCTTTCGGCATTTTCTGCCGCACGTTTAATGATTTTGTCATCGACATCGGTAATGTTGCGCACAAATGTCACGTCATAACCGAGATAACGCAAATAACGCACGACCACATCGAAAGCAACAAAAGTACGACCATGACCGATATGACATAAATCGTAGATAGTGACACCACAGACATACATGCCCACTTTGCCGGGCTGGATTGGCTTGAATTCGTCTTTCTGGCGAGTCAGGGTGTTGTATATCTTCAGCATAATGTCACCGTATCGAATAATAATGATGACATTCTAAAGAAGTGAGCTACAGATTGCACCTTTGGTTTCCTTTCACTTTGCATGGTGTTAGCAACAAAAGAACCTAGTGACTCAGTAACCGGGATTTAACATGTTGCTTTTGTGTCATCGCTGCATAAGCTAGAATCAGCAAACAAATTATCAAGAGGCGACCTCATGTCTATTACCCTGCACACTAATTTTGGCGATATCACTCTGGAACTGTTTAACGACAAAGCACCAGTTACTGCAGCAAACTTCCTGCAATACTGCCGTGATGGTCATTACAACGGCACTATTTTCCACCGTGTTATCGATGGTTTCATGATCCAGGGTGGCGGTTATGCGCCAGGTTTTGAAGAAAAAGATACCCGCGCATCTATCAAGAACGAAGCAAACAATGGTCTTTCCAATAAAGTAGGCACCATTGCAATGGCGCGTACTCAAGAGCCACATTCTGCTTCTGCGCAATTCTTTATCAACGTGGCTGACAATACCTTCCTTGATTTCAAATCTGAATCAATGTCCGGTTGGGGCTACTGTGTGTTTGCTCAAGTCACCGACGGTATGGACATCGTTAACAAGATCAAAGCCGTGAAAACAGGTCGTTACGGTATGCATCAGGACGTGCCGAAAGAAGACGTTGTTATCGAAAACGTTACTATCGCTGAATAATCAGTCTGCCATACCGTATTCTTGCGGTATGGCTCTTTTAATGAACTCCCCATGACAAAACTTTTTATTGCTGATCTGCATCTCAGTGAAGCCCGCCCCGACCTGACTAACGCCTTTATTAAATTTTTGGCTACGAAAGCTAAGCAGGCTGATGAGCTGTATATTCTCGGCGATCTGTTTGAATTCTGGATCGGCGACGACGAGCAATCGCCATTACAACAACAAATCACCTTGGCGTTAAAAACACTGTCCGAGCAGGGCTGCCAGTTATTCTATTCCCACGGCAATCGGGATTTTATGATCGGAAAACGATTTGCCCGTGAATGCGGCATGACACTGTTACCGCCGATTTACTCTTGCGAAATAGCCGGGGAAAGAACGTTATTATTGCATGGCGATCAATTGTGTACCGATGATGAGGCCTATCAGCGTTTTCGGCGTATCACCAGCTGGCCTTGGCTGCAGTGGGTATTTTTACATTTACCGTTATCACGTCGGGTCAAGATTGCACAACAAATCCGGCAAGGTAGCCACAAAGGTAAACAGCAAAAAAGTCGCAGCATCATGGATGTTACCCCAAACAGCGTGAATGATTGTTTTGCACAACATCAGGCAACCTTGATGATCCATGGCCATACGCATCGACCGATGATCCATGAGTTGTCATTGAATAATGGTCAAAAAGTTCGCCGAATTGTATTGGGCGATTGGAATACCGATCTGTGGTATCTGCAAATTGATGATCGGGATATAAATTTAATATCACAGCCGATCGTCACCACAGAATAGCTATACGGGCCTTAGTTGCCCGTTAGTTTGCATCCGTTTTATTCAAACCATAATCACGCAATTTATTCGCCACTGCCGTGTGTGAAAGGCCCAATCGTTGCGCTAATTGTCGGCTGGAAGGATAAAGCGGATAGAGTCGCTCAAGCATAAGCCGCTCAAAGCGTTTTGTGGCCTCCGGTAAAGAGCCTTCAAACCACTGTTCCGCAGCAGATTCGTGGGCATCCATCAACGGCAAACGCAGCATATCAGGCGTCAGCTCTTCGCCTTCCAGCAAGGTTAGCGCCTGATACAACGCATTTTTCAGCTGACGCACATTTCCCGGCCAGGGATAACTGTTTAAGAACTCGGTCATCGAACGGGAAAATCGCGGACGACGACGCTGCAATTCATCGCTGATCCGGCTACAGAACTGTTGTGCAAGCGGCATGATGTCGGCTAAGCGTTGCCGCAATGTAGGCATTTCCAGCGTCAAGACATTGAGGCGGAAAAATAGATCTTCCCGAAACAACCCTTTACGCACCTGCTCGGCCAACGATTTCCGTGTGGTGCAATAAAGTCGAACATCCACTGCCACTTCACTTTCTTGCCCAACACGATGAAAGCGGCCATCTTGTAACACACGTAATAATTTACTTTGCAGCAGCGGTGACATCTCTGCTACTTCATCCAGCAAGAAAGCGCCACCACTGGCTTGCTCCAGTAAGCCCATCTTACCCGGCCAGTCCGGGCCAAATGCGCCAGCAGCGGAACCAAACAGTTCATGTTCCGCCACATCATCGGGTAATGCGGCACAATTTAATGTCAGCAGAGGCCCATTTGCACGCAAACTCGCTCGATGGCAGGCACGCACCAACATCTCTTTACCTGATCCGGTTTCGCCCATGATCAGTAAGGGTTGATCTTGCATCGCAAAACGACGCGCCTGATGTAATAACTGCTGCATAAGCTGACTTTCAGCGCAAAAATATTCAAAGCTGCTGTCATCATAGCTATGCAATAAGTTGAAGTGATGCCCTACCCGCCGTGCAGATTTCAACACCACAACAGCTCCCGCCAAATGATCTATACCTTGTGAGTCAGGAATAGAGATCGGCAGAATATCGGCCAGAAACTCTTCACTGGCAAAAATCAGTTTGCAAGTTTCCGGTTGTGGATTACCCGATGCAAACCATTGCAGAAAAGCAAAACCTTTGAGAAAACTGCCGGCCTGAACGCCTTGTATATCTTTCAGCGACAACCGCAGAATATTCAACACCGCATCATTGGCTTGTGTCAGGCGCCCTTTGATATCAAGCGCAAATACCAGATCTGGCAGCGCTTTCATCAAGGCTTTAATTTCGTGGTGTTCACGTTCTGATGGCATGTAAGCGACCGTTTTTACATCAGTAACACCTGTGATACGACGCAGATCAGGCAACAGTTTTTGCAAGCTGGCAAAATCGACATCCGGCAGATGTAAATAAATAATCCCCGCCACGTCAATCTCGATGCCGCGCAGATCGATCCGGTTATCTTCTAACTGTGCCAGCAACTCTCTGGTCAGCCCTAATCGATCTTCACACGTTACTTGCAGCCGCATTCATTGTTTACCTTTTTACCGATCTGAGCAGCGATTATACGGACGAGCAGGAAAACCGCCTAGTGCGATGATTTTTTCACAAAAAAGCATTGACCATATATGCCCTTTGACCTAGAGTAGCGCCCCGTCGAAAGGGTAATACGCAGTGCGTTTCCCATAGACCAAAATATGGTGAGGTTTCCGAGTGGCTGAAGGAGCACGCCTGGAAAGTGTGTATACGGCAACGTATCGAG